>JAYTCP010000028.1:0-8431 GCA_043736435.1 Planctomycetia bacterium
GCGGCGACGATGACGTCGGCCTGCTCCATCACCTTCTGCGGAGTGTCCACGAAGGAGGCCCCGAGGGCCACGGCCCGGGCGCAGGCCTCCGCGCTCGGGTCGTAGGCGACCGCGCCCTTGGGCCCCAGCTCGATCAGGAGCTCGAGGATCGTGTAGCCGGCGGCGCCGAGGCCGATCTGGCCGACGACCAGGTTCTTCAGGTCCAGCCCGGTCACGCGCAGGGCCGAGAGGACGGCGCCGGCGGCGACGACGGCGGTGCCGTGCCGGTCGTCGTGGAGCACGGGGACGCGGAGCTGGTCCTGGAGCTTCGCCTCGAGCTCGAAGCAGCGCGGCGCGGCGATGTCCTCGAGGTGGATCGCGACGTAGTTCGGGCGCAGGGCGCGGCACAGGGCCACCACCCCGTCCACGTCCCGCAGGTCGATGCCGAGCACGATGCCGTTCAGCCCGACGAACTCCGCATAGAAGAGCGCCTTCCCCTCGAGGACCGGGATGACGCCCCTCGGCCCGAGGTCGCCCAGCCCGAGCACGCGGCTCCCGTCGGAGATGACGAGCACGTTCTTCCCGACCGAGGTGAGGCGCCGCAGCTCGTGCTCGTCGTGCGCGACCTGCTTGCAGATCCGCGCCACGCCCGGCGTGTACGCGAGTCGCATCTCGGCGATGGTCCGCACGGGGCGGCTCGCGACGATCCTCAGCTTCCCGCCCTCGTGGAACTCGACCGCCCGGTCGGGCAGGATCTTCACGCGCGCGCCGGGGACCGCCTTCTCGATGGCCACGGCGATCGTCTTGGCGTCGGTGCCCGAGGGCTCGACCGTGACGTCCCGCACGCTGTAGCTCGTGTCGGAGTGGACGGTGGTCAGGTCCCCGATGACGGCCCCCGCCTTGCCGATCTCGGCCGAGATCTTGGCCAGGGTCCCAGGGCGGTGCGGCATGCGGATGCGGAAGGTGACGTCGGCGAACAAGACGGCCTCCGGAAGACGCGGGGGCCGGCCACCCTCGATCCCGACGGGATTCGGGGGAGGGCCGCGCCCTGGGCGGACATCATGGGCTCCCCCGGGGCGGATCGGGAGCCGGGGCCCGACACTTGAGGGCCCGGCGGTCACCGGGGGGAATCTCGGGCTCCCGGGCCCGATCAGGGCCCGCGGGGGCGGAGGGGGCGGAGGGGGGAGAGCCCGGGCGCGGGGTCGCGTCCGGCTACCCCGGCGCCTGGAAGCGCTCGGGGAAGAGCTCCGCCAGGTACTGCCCGAGGGTGACGGCCGTGGGGCCGAAGCGGTCGTGATACATGAAGTGCTCGAGGTCGTAGGCCATCTTGCCCGCGTCCTGGTACCGCCGCGCGGGGTCGCGCTCGAGCGCCGTCTCCACGATGCGCGCCACCTCCTCGGGGACGTCCTTGCACACCACGCGGATCGCCTGGATGGGGCGCTGCGCGACGGCGTGGAGGACGCCTTCGGTGGTCTCGGCGTTGAAGACGACCTGGCCCGTCAGGAGCTCGTAGGTGACGATGCCCAGGGAGAAGAGGTCGCTGCGCGCGTCGGTGGTCTCGTAGGCGGCCTGCTCCGGCGACATGTAGCGCACCTTGCCCATGAGGACCTCGCCCTCGAGGTCCTTCTCGAGGCTGCGGGCCTTCGCGATCCCGAAGTCGGCGAGCTTGACGAAGCCCTCGCGGGAGATCATCACGTTCTTCGGGGAGACGTCGCGGTGGACGATGCCGAGGGCGTGGCCGGTGGAGTCGGTCTTCCTGTGCGCGTACTCGAGCCCGCGGCACACGCGGGAGACGACGTAGATCGCGATGTCGACGGGCAGGCGCCGGCCGAGCTCCTGGTGGCGCTTCATGAAGTCGGCGAGGTGGACCCCGTCGACGTACTCCATCGCCATGTAGTAGATCCCGCGCACCTTCCCGAGCTGGTAGATCTGGACGATGTTCTGGTGGACCAGGTCGGCGACGAGCTTCGCCTCGGCGACGAACATGCGCACGAAGTCGGGATCGCGGGTGAGGTCCTGGCGGATCGTCTTCAAGGCGACGACCTTCTCGAAGCCCTCGGGGCCGTGGAGGACCGCCTCGTAGACGGCGCCCATGCCGCCCTCGGCCAGCTTGCGGGTCAGGCTGTAGCGTGCCCGGCCGAGGATCTCCCCGGGGGGCTCGACCGACTCCTTCCTGCCGCCGAACAATCCCATCAGGGGAGGCTCCGGACGCAACGGAAGCCGAGGTTGCTGGCGCCCTGCTTCGGGTCGACGGGCTGTCGGTAGCTCACCCGGGCCACCAGCGCGGACTTGTCCCAGGCGCCGCCGCGCACGGTCTTCTCCGTGCCCGCCGCGGGCCCCTTCGGGTCGATGCGCTCGGTGGTGACGTAGTACTTCGGGTCGTACCAGTCGTCGGTCCACTGCCAGACGTTGCCGGCCATGCCGTGGAGGCCGTACTCGTTGGCCGGGAACGCCCGCACCGGCGACAGCCGCTCGAACTCGTCGGCGTCACCGAGCGCGTTGCGCTGCTTGACGTCGTCGGCGGCGCCCCAGGGGTAGACGCGGTCGTCCTTGCCTCCCTTCGCGGCGCGCTCCCACTGCGCCTCCGTCGGGAGCGTCACGCCGGCCCAGCGCGTGAACGTGGTCGCCTCGACGTGCGTCACGTTGTAGATGGGCATCTCGTCCTTCGTGCCCTTGATGCCGAGGTTGGGCAGCGTCCCCTCGCCCGCCTCGACGTGCTTGCGCCACTGGCCCACCGTGACGGGGGTCTCGTCCATGTAGTAGGCCTTCGAGATCGTCACCTCGTGGCCGGGCTCCTCGCTCGGGAGCTTCGTCTTCGCGTCCCGGTTGGCGCCCATCCAGAACGCGCCGGCGGGGATGAGCACCATGGCGCCGCCGTCCTTCTTGCGGACGATGCGCTTCGGGTACCCCGTGGCCTCGTCGCGCGCGGCGCCGTCGGCGGTCGCCCACGGGGCGAGCCACGCCTCCCAGATCTCGGGCGGACGCACGTAGACGACTCGCAGGGTGAGCTTCTTGCGCACCGTGGCCCCGTCCTCGACGGAGACGAGGACGTCGTGCGGGCCCTCGGGGAGCGGGACCGTGGCCTGGAACGTGCCCTCGGTCACCGCGACCTCGGTGCCGTCCACCTTGACCTTGTCCGTCGCCCGCCCCGAGGAGAACGTGCCCTTGAGCGTCACGCTCGGCTTGTCGACGGTGGCACCCTCGGCGGGGGACGCGATCGCGAGGACGGGAGGGGCCTCCCACCGCTCGATCCCGGCGACGACGTCGGGCGGGAAGTCGCGCTGGGACGCGCCCTTCGACTTGGCGACCGCCAGCTTCTCCTTCGCGGCGATCCAGTCGCCGGCGTTGGCGAAGCGCGTGGCCTCGTCGAGGAGGGGCCTCCACGTCGCGCGGTACGTCACACGCCACTCGAGTCGCTTGCGGACCACGCCCTTCTCCTCGACGGTCACCAGGATCTTCTGGAGGCCCTCCTGCGAGAGCTGCACGCTCCGCTCGAACTTCCCGGCCTCGGACATCACCTCGACGCCGCCCACCTTCACCACGTCGGTCTTGCGGGGCGACGTGAACTCGCCGCGGATGAGGACGTCCGGCGTCGTCACCATCGTGTTGAGGGGCGGGAACGTGATCGCGAGCGTCAGGGGCTGCTCCTCCGTTCCGCCGCCGCTCAGCAGGGCGACGGCGAGGATCAAGACGACGGCCCCGGCGGCGAGCCCGATCAGGAGCTTGTTGCGGCTCTTGCGACGGGGGACGGCCCCCTCGGGCAGGTCGGGGCGCGGGGCCTGCTTGGCGCCGGCCTTCTGGAGCATGCGAGTGGCGTGCGGATCGGACGCACCCGCGGGCTTCGCCGCGGCGGCACCGGCGGCGCCGGCGGCCTCTCCGGCGGAAGCCGCGGACGCGGCACGGCGCACGAACTTCGTCTCGGGCTCCCCCGCGGCGGGCGCGGGGGCGGCGGCGACCGCGTCGGCGAAGGCCTTCGCGAAGGCGCCACACGTCGGGAACCGCGCGGCGGGGTCTCGCTCGAGCGCGCGGGCGACCACCGCGGACACGCCGGGCGGGATGCCGGGAGCCTCCTCGTGCAACGGCCGGGCGGGCTTCGCCTGGCGCACGAGCACGGCCGCGGCGCCCGACTGCCCGTGGTGCGGGCTCACGCCCGAGAGGGCCTCGTAGACGACGACGGCGAGCCCGTACTGGTCGAAGGCCGGTGTCAGGCGCTTGCCCGCATCCGCCTCGGGTCCGAAGAACTCGGTGCCGCGGGTGGACGAGGCGGTGAGCACGGCATCGGCCGCGGGCTCGCCCAGGGCCTTGCTGACGCAGCATTCGCCGAGGACCGGCACGCCCGCCCCGTCGAACAGGACGGCGGACGACCGGACGCCCCGGTGCACGACGCCAAAGGCGTGGACCGCGTCGAGCGCGGAGGCGATCTTGGCGAGCCACGGGCTGACCTCGGCGGGGGTCGGGCGGCCGGCGCGGCCGGCCAGCCGGTCCTCGAGATTCCCGCCCTCGAGCCACCCGAGCGCGGCCCAGGCCGTGTCGCCGTCGACGCCGGCGTCGAGCACGGGGACGAGGCTCGGATGGCGGAGGCCCGCGAGGGACTTCACGGCCGCGGCCCAGCGGGAGAGCCCGTCTCCGCCGGCGGTCAGCCGGGCGGCGGGCACGCGGAGGGCCGCGGGCTTCCCGTTCGTGCTGTCGGTGGCGCGCCACGTCGAGCCGAGGGCCCCCGACCCCACGAGGGAGTCGACACGCCACCGGCCCCCCAGCGTCCTGCCCGCCAGATCACCCGCCGCACCTGCCTGATTGCCGCTCACGGGACACCCTCCTTCGTCGGACGAAACGTCGTACTCGGTCCTGTCGACTCCTTGCCACCGTCGCATCGCCGGGGGCGGCGCTACCGTACACCGAGCCCGTGCGGCCCGCCGGGGCCGTCCGCGGGAGAGCCTACCGACTCGCCGCCTTCGCCAGCCGGGCGTACCGGTCGGCCGCGAACCGCTGGAGCGGCTCGTGGGCGCTGGGGATCGCCCGGAGGATCTGCTCGTACTTCTCGCGGGCGAGCCCCCAGTGCTTGCTGCCCACGAACCGGTCCGCCTCGTCGTGGAGCAGGGTGAGCCTCGCCTCGAGGTCGTCGAGGATCTTCACGGCGACCATCGCCACGTCGTCCTTGTTCTCGATGGCCGCCGCCAGGTTGACGTACCCGGCCAGCCCGAGCACCCGCATCGCCTTCTCGAGGAGGTAGTACGCGTGGGCGCCGGTGGGCACGACGTCGCCGCCGTGCTCCATCAGGGCGCGCCTCCACTCCGTCTGGGACAGCTCCGGGCGCTGGCCCACCGGGATGTTCTCGCGCAGGCGCGCGGCCTCCCACGCCCGCTGCGTGATCGCCACGCGGAGGTCCTCCGGCACGTGGGCGGCCTCCTTGCCCCTCCACATGGTCGCGCCCTGGCGGCGGCGGTTGTCGGCGTCGTTGTCCCAGAGCAGGGGCGCCTTGCGCATCCAGGTGAGGTACGGCCCGTTGCCAGGGTCGGGGAAGCGCTTCACCTCGGCACCGCCCGCCGTCAGCATCGCGATCATCACGACGCCGTAGACCAGCGCGACCCCGAGGAAGAGCGGACGCTGCCAGAAGGGCTTCTTCCGGACCGGCCCGCCTCGCCGCGCGTCCTTGTCGCCCGCGGCGGTCTGGAGCTCCCGCAGGCGCTCGTCGTCCGTGACGGCGAGGAACTCGAGGGTGGTCTTCTCCCCCAGCGCGATGCGGTCCTTGTGGGCCAGCGTGACGATGCTCTGGATCGCCTTCCCGTTCACCTGGGTCCCGTTCGGGCTCAGGTTCTCGACGGCGTACGTGGGGCCCGTGCGGTGGAGACGGCAGTGGGCCCTCGACAGCGCGTCGTCCTCGGGGATCGTGAAGTCGGCGTGGACGGCGCCCGACGGATCGCCGCGCCCGATCACGTACGCGTCGCGCACCAGGTCCTCGACGCGGGCGGGCACGCCCGGTCCCTGGATGCGCAGCATCAGGTGGAAGGTCTCGTCCTCGGGCGTCGCCATCAGTACATCCCTCCGCGCACCGCCTTGACGATGATGGGACCGAACAGGAGGAGCAGCACCGACAGCATGAGCAGGGTCGTCGGGACGGCCATGCGGTTCGGGATGCGGGCCGCCGCCTGCTCCGCGGCCTTCGTGCGGCGGAAGCGGTTCATGCTCGACTGCGTCTCGAAGATCTGGGTGAGGGGCGTGCCGAGCTCCTCGCCCTGGGTCACGGCGCCGACGAAGATGCCGACCTCCTCGCTCTCCGTGCGCTTCGCCATGTTCGCGAGCGCGTCCCGCAGCGGCGTGCCGGCCCGGACCTCGTGGAGCATCAGGGCCAGCTCCTCCTGGAGCGGCCCCCTCGCGGTCCCCTCGACGGCCGTCTGGCACGACTGGAGGAACGAGGCGCCGGCCCCCATCGTGAGGGAGAGGAGGTCGAGGATGAACGGCATCTGCCGGTCGATCTGGACGCGGCGGTTGCGCGCGGCCGACTTCAGGCTGGACCAGCAGAGCGCGTACCCGACCAGGCCGAGCAGGAGGGACTTGCCGATCGCGAGCCCGCCGGTGAAGACCGGGAGGGCGAGCATGGCGAGCAGGAAGACGACCGTGCCGCAGGTCATGCACAGCCCGATGTACTCCTCCGGCGCGTAGCCCCACGGGTTGCCGGCCTGGACGAGGCGGCGACCCGCGGTGGCCCGGTGCCCCTCGAGGCCGAGCCTGCGCACGAGGAGCGCGAAGCGCACGACGAACGGGTCGGCGGCGCGCAGCATGGAGGAGCGGGCGAGGGCGAGGCGGCGGCGGTCGCGGTCGGCGTCGGTCGCCTCCGAGCGCCGCACGGAGCCCAGACGGGACAGGAGGAGCCCGAGGACCCCGGCGAACGCCAGGATCAACACGTCGACGAGCAGCACGTCGGCGGTCATACGTCCACGTCCAGGATCTTGCGGATCCAGAGGTGCCCCACGACGTTGAGGAGGATCACGCCGGTCAGGAGGGCCATGCCCACGGGATCGGTGAAGAGCAGCATCATGGACTTCGAGTCCATGAACCAGAGCAGGATCAGGAACAGCGGCGGCATGACCGTCATGAAGCGCGCGCTCGAGCGTCCCTCGGTCGAGACGGTCCGGATGTTCTCCTCGAGACGCCAGATCTCGCGGATCGAGGACGCGATCTTCTCGAACACCTCGGCGAGGTTGCCGCCTCGCTGCTTGCCGACGCGGAAGGCCAGGGTCACGAGGTCGTAGCTGCGGCTGTCGATCCGCGGGGCCGCGTCCTCGAAGGCCTGGTCGATCGTCTTCCCGAGCCCGTACTCGCGCAGGATGTCGGCGAACTCCTCCGACACGGGCGCGGGCACGTCGCGCGACACCTGCTCGAGCGCCTGCGGGAGCGACATGCCGGCCTTGAGCCCGTTCGAGAGGCCCATCAGGGCGTCGACGAACTGCAGGTCGAACCGGCGACGGCGTGCCTTCTGCGCCCGGCGCGGCAGGGACTCGACGAACATCCAGGCCATCGCCCCGACGAACACGCCCGGGATCCAGAGCCCGGCGAGGCCGAGGACCCCGAGGATGCCGAAGGCGGCGAGCGGCGCGCCGTAGACCCATGCCCAGGGCGTCTTGCGGACGAACAGGCGCCGGGCGAACAGGTCGGCCCGCTCCCGACGGCGTGCGAACCACGCCCGCAGGCCCACCCCGAGGAGCAGCCAGCAGAGCACGGTCACGCCCCCCGCGACGAGCGGGAGCACGCCGCGATCGAGGAGGTCGATCGCCACCGTCATGCGACGCCGGCCTTCTCGTCCCGGGGCGCGAACAGCACCGCGGGGTCGAGGTACCCCTTCGACACGAGCGCGTCGACGAACGAGGGGAGGTAGCCGGAGAACTCGAGCACGCCGTCGCGCTGCTCGAACAGGTCGTTGGTGACCACCACGCCCTCGACGGGATCGACCCCGACGACCTCGGAGATGTGGGTGACCATGCGCTTGCCCGAGGTGAGCCGCTGGCACTGCACGATCAGGTGGACCGCGGCCTCGATCTGGTCGCGGATGGCGCGCACCGGGAGGTCGGCGGCCTGGAGCACCATGGTCTCGAGCCGCAGGAGGGCGTCCTCGGGGGTGTTGGCGTGCAGCGTGGTGAGCGAGCCATCGTGGCCCGTGTTCATCGCCTGCAGCATCTCGAGCGCCTCGGCGCCGCGGCACTCGCCGACGACGATGCGGTCCGGGCGCATGCGCAGGGCGTTCTTCACGAGGTCGCGGATCGTGTACGCGCCCTTGCCCTCGACGTTCGGAGGCCGGGTCTCGAGCGTCACCACGTGGGGCTGGCGGAGCTGGAGCTCGGCCGAGTCCTCGATGGTCACGATCCGCTCGTCCTCGCCGATGAAGCTCGAGAGCACGTTGAGCATCGTCGTCTTGCCCGAGCCGGTGCCGCCCGAGATCAGGATGTTCTTGTGCCCG
>JAYTCP010000029.1:0-2963 GCA_043736435.1 Planctomycetia bacterium
GAGAGCCTCAAGCGCTCGGAGGAGAAGAACGACCCGATCGCCATCAACGAGATGCTCGACCAGGTCCCCGAGCGCCTGCGGGCCCGGGCGGTGGGCACCGTGCGCGTCACGATCCGGACGGAGCCGGCCGACGCCCGCCTCGAGATCACCCGCGTCGCGCGCCGTGGGCGCCCCGAGACGATCACGGGGCCCGTCCTCGACCGGCCGGTCCCCTGCGGCATGTGGCGCGTCAAGGCGTCGGCGCCGGGACGGGCCCCGACGACGACGAGCGTCGCCCTCTTCGAGCGGAACGGCCGGGTCGAGCTGGATCTCCGTCTGCCCCCGGAGGGCGAGGTGCCCTCCGACATGGTGGCGCTGGGCGGGCAGGTCGCCCGCCTGCCCGACGGCACGGCCGTCGACGTCGCCCCCCTTCTCCTCGATCGCACGGAAGTAACGGTCGGCGCCTATCTCCGGTTCCTCGAGGCCCTGGCGACGCCGGCGGAGCGGGCGGCCTACGTGCCGAGGACGTGGACCGGCGGTAGGCCCCCGCCCGGCGCCGACCAGATCCCCGTGACCGGGGTCACCTACGCGATGGCGGACTCCTACGCCGCCTGGGTCGGACGCCGCCTGCCCACGGAGCCCGAGCTCTCGCTGGCCGCCTTCGGGATGGCGACACGGTCCGCGGGAGCGGTCGGGGCTCTGGGTCGCGGAGGGACGCGGGGCACCCCGAACGACCTCGGGGCTGGCCGGAAGGCCCCCGAGCGGGTGGACCGGCCGGACGTTTACGTGAGTCCCTTGGGGGTCTCCGACGTCTTGGGGAACGTGGCCGAGTGGACCGCGACCTCCCCCGCGAGCGACCCGTGGTCGGCGCTCGTGGCCGGCGGCTCGTTCGAGCAGCCCCTCGGCCCGAGCGTGGTGGCCCGGTTCGCGGGCGACGCCTCGCCGTCGGTGGGCTTCCGGTGCGCACGGAGCCTGCCGCCGGCCCGCCCCCCGCGCCCCCTCCCTCCTCTGAAGGGGATTGCCCGCCGTCTCCGCATCGCCGAGGACGGATCCGTCGTCGAGACGCGGCTTGTGACGGTCGAGAACGCGACCGACGGTCCGTCGGCCACGGGGACGGTCTCGGCATGCGAGGGTCCCGAGGCGATCTCGTACCGGGCGCTCGAGGCGAGGGCCGAGGGGCGGACGGTCGAGATCGCGTCGATCGAGGCGGAGGGCCCGCGGGCACGCTGCGTGCGGCGCGTGACGCTGAGGTTCACGCCGGCCCTCGCGGCCCGCGAGAAGGTGGCGGTGGAGCTCGACGAGGTCCGGACGCCGCTCGCGCCCGACGACCTCCTCGTGCGGCTGGGGGCGCGCTTCCTGCTCGACGTGGACGCCGGTGGCGGCGTGGAGGTGCGGCTGCCGGCCGGGTCGACGATCCATCGGACGGGGGTCGCGAAGCCGATGCTCGGCACGGTGGGGGGGCTGCCGGCGGTGCGGGTGGCGGCGACGCAGGGGCGGCTCCATCTGGAGGCGGACGTCCCGGCGGCCGGGCGCGCGGAGGGCGACGCCGTGCTCGCGCCGACCGAGCTCGAGGGGGACCTCGCGGTGCTGCGGGCGCCGGACCGCGGCACGTGGCTGCGGATGCTCGACGGCCTGGCGCCCGAGTACCACTCCGACGTGCTGCCCACGAAGGAGACCTTCCAGGCGCGGGTCGTGCAGTGGCAGGAGGCCTACGCGCGCGTGGACGTGGGCACGACCCTGTTCGGAGTCGACTGGGAGGGCGAACGGCTGGTCGTGCGTCGGCGCCTCGAACGGTGGAATCTGGAGGATGCGAAGGGCAAGGTGACGTCGCTCCCGATCGCCCTGCCGCGCATGCTCGTGTCGTGGTGCCGGAAGGAGGGCGGGCGGTACGTGATCGCCAAGGAGACGCTGTTGCCCATGGTGGACCTGTCGGGGACCCTGCGCCCCGACGGGACCTGGGTGAACCCGGCGTTCGGGCTGACGGTCGCCGCCCCGTTCGGTGCGCGACTGACGTCGTCTCTGCGGGGGGTGGCCGACCTCCAGATGCTGCTCTCCCTCGGGGACCGGGGCGTGACGGGCGAGGTCTCCGGCTACCTCCGGCTCGACCCGTCGTCGACGATCCCGCCGAGGACGAAGGCGGACCTCACCCGCTTCGGCTTCACCGTGGTGGCCGAGGAGACCTTCGCCCTCGGCGCCCGGCGCGTCGAGGACGTCACGTTCACGAGCTCGCCCGGCGGGCTCCACCGTGCCACGCGGCGCCTCTCGGTGCCGAGGGGCGAGGGCGTCGTGTTCCTCATCGCGTCGGCCAGCTCGACGCGCTCGCGGGAGGATGCGGCCGCTGCGCTCGACGCGGCCCGCCCGGCAGCGGATGCGTTCTTCCGGGCGGTGACGGTGGATGGACCGGAGGGGGCCCCGCCGCGGTAGGCTCAGGCCTCCTTCCCGGAGGCGACCATGGCGTACGCGCGCAACCTCGTGGACGGCGTCTGGGAGGAGGCGGGCCCGAAGGCGATCGAGACGGTCGATCCCGCCACCGGCGAGCGCATCGGTCGCGCCCCGCGCGGCACCGCGGCCGACGTCGACCGCGCCGTGCGGGCGGCCTCGGCCGCGTTCCCCGCATGGTCGGGCACGCCGGCCCCGCGCCGGGGCGAGCTTCTCTTCCGCGCCGCCGCGATCATGGAGGCCCGCAAGGAGTCGCTCGGCCGGCTCGTCTGCCGCGAGATGGGCAAGGTGCGCGAGGAGGCGCTCGGCGACGTCCAGGAGGCCATCGACATGGCCTACCTGATGGGCGGCGAGGGCCGCCGGCTCTACGGCAGCACGACGCCGTCGGAGCTGCCGAACAAGCTCGCGATGACGCTCCGCGAGGCCATCGGGGTGTGCGGGCTGATCACGCCGTGGAACTTTCCCGTCGCGATCCCGTCGTGGAAGTCGCTGCCGGCGCTCATCTGCGGCAACACGGTGGTGATCAAGCCGTCGGAGGAGACGCC
>JAYTCP010000030.1:0-3903 GCA_043736435.1 Planctomycetia bacterium
GTGTCGGTGCCGCTGAACTCGAGCAGCCCCGGCCGCAGCGACCGCGGATCGACGACCGACTGCGCGTCCTCGAACAGGGCGTCGAGCGAGATCGTGGCCGTCGACCCGCCCTGCGTCCGCAGCAGGCGGGCGAGCAGCTTGCGGCGGGCGGCCGGCCCCTTCATGGCGCGGGCGATCTCGTCGGTATCGGGCTCGCGCCCCTCCCGTTGGGCGAAGTCGCGGGCCCACTTCCGCCAGCGCGTGAGCTCCTGCGACATGTGGCGCGGGATGCGGACCGTCTTGACGGTGTTGACGAGCCCGCGACGGATCGCCTGTTGGATCCACCAGGTGGCGTACGTCGAGAAGCGCACCTGGCGCCCGGCGTCGAACAGCTCGGCCGCGTGGAGGAGCCCCACGTTGCCCTCCTCGACGAGGTCGGGAAGGGTGAGGCCCCGCCCCACCCACCGCTTGGCGACCGAGACGACGAGGCGGAGGTTGCTGCGGACGAGCTTCTCACGGGCGTCGGCCTGCTCGTGGTGCTCGAGCTCCGGGTCGTGGATCTCCCGGGCGAGGGCACGCTCCTCCACGGCCGTGAGCAGCGGGTACCGCTGGATCTCGCGGAGGTACGTGTCGAACGGGGATTCCACGCGCCGGAGCGGCATGGGGACAGCCCAGGTGGTCAGGGAACGTGAAGAAATCGTAGACCGCGCACCGCCCGCCCCCAATGCAAGGGAGGTGCGTTGCCGACCGATCGGGCTCGGTTCCGCTGGCTCGCGCAAGGCCGGGTCGCGCAACCAAAGTACAAGGAACGACCTGCGGCTGCGAGCCAATCGTGTCCACAGCCCGACGCCCTCCCGATCGGATCCGAGGGGGCGAGCAGCCGCGCGGCAGGGACTTGGCCCGCCCCGTGCCGATGGAGAGAAGTGCCTCTCAGCGGGCGGGGGAGCAGCGTGCGGACGCGGTCGAGGCGGCACGCTCGTAGACCGCCTCGTACATGGGGACGATCCGGTCCAGGGCGAACTTCCGCTCGGCGCTCGCCCGCCCCGCCGCCCCCATGGCGGTCCGCCGGACGTCGTCACGCAGGAGCTCGAGGACGGCGTCCCCCAGGGCCGCGTCGTCGTGGGGAGGGAGGAGCCGGCCGTCCACGCCGTCCTCGATCACCTCGGGCAGGCCACCGGCCGCGAACGCGATCGGCGGGGTGCCGCAGGCCATGGCCTCGAGGGCGGCGAGCCCGAACGACTCGTACTCCGACGGGAGCAGGAACAGGTCGGCGAGGGGGAGGAGGCTCTCGACCTCGGCCTGGGCCCCGACGAAGCGCACGCGGTCGCGCACCCCGAGCTCGCGGGCCCGCGCCTCGCAGGCCGCGCGGTCGGGGCCGTCCCCGACCATGAGCAGCACGGCCGGGCGCTCGCGCACCACGCGGGCCAGCACCTCGACGGCGGCCACCGAGCGCTTCACGGGGCGGAAGTTGCTGACGTGAACGAGGAGCGCCTCGCCCGTGCGCGCGAAGGCGCGGCGGCGCGCGGGCTCGCGATCCGGGTGGAACCGCTCGAGCTCCACGAAGTTCGGGATCACGTCGATCGGACGGAGCGCGCCGAAGACCCGGTCGGTCTCGCATCGGAGGTACTCGGAGACCGCCGTCACGACGTCGGAGGCGCGGATCGCGTACGCCGTCACGCGGGCGTACGCGCGGTCCTGGCCGACGATCGTGATGTCGGTCCCGTGCAGCGTGGTGACCACCGGCAGCCGGCGCGGGGCCACCACGTCCTTGACGAGCAGGGCGGCCAGGGCGTGGGGGATCGCGTAGTGCGCATGCACGACGTCGATGCCCTCCTCCTCGACCACCTCGGCGAGGCGGGACGCGAGCGCCACCTCGTAGGGCGGGTAGCGGAACAGCGGGTAGCTCGTGACCTCGACCTCGTGCCAGCGCACGCGGTCGTCGAACGCGCGGAGGCGCAGGGGAGGCGCGTAGGAGAGCATGTGGAGCTCGTGCCCGCGCGCGGCGAGCGCGAGGGCCAGCTCCGTCGCCACGACGCCCGACCCGCCCGCGGTCGGGTAGCACACCATGGCGACCTTCATCGCGCGGCTCCCCTCACCGGACGGCGCCGTCGCGCTTGCGGAGGGTGACGAGAGGATCGTCCATCGGCACCGTGCGCTCGAGCAGGAACGGCTCGCCGAAGCCCGCGCCGATGCGCGAGCCCCAGTAGGCGAACCGCACCTCGTACCGCCGGAGGAAGTCCGGGGAGGCGATGTTCGTCACGGGTCCGCCCGCGCCGTCGAGGCCGAGCTGCGACGCGTAGCAGCGGACGAGCTCGAGCTTCTCGGCCCAGACGTCGGTCACGTCCACGACGAAGCTCGGCTCGGGCTCCTTGTGCCCGTAGTAGTGGATGAGCGCGTCGGCCCGGTGGGAGGGCAGGCCCCCGGCGTCCACCTTCCCGATCGTCGCGAGGTAGTACGCCCGCTTGACGAGCTCCGCGGCCGACGTGTGGTCGGGGTGGAGGTCGATGGGGCACGGGGCGACCACGAGGCGCGGTCGCCAGCGCCGGATCGCGGCGGCGACCGGCAGGGTCATCGCGGTCGTCACCTCGAGCCCGCCGTCGGGCAGCCCCAGGTTCTCGCGCCCGACGAGCCCCAGCTTCGTGGTGGCCGCCGCGGTCTCGCGGGCCCGGACCTCGGCGGTACCCCGGCTGCCGGACTCGCCGCGGGTGAGATCTACGATGACGCAGCGATGGCCGGCGCGGCGCATCCGGAGGAGGAGCCCTCCTGCGCAGAGCTCGACGTCGTCGGGATGGGGGCCGAACGCGAGGACGTCGGCGGGCTCGGGAAGCGCGGGCGCGGCCATGCGCCCGAGCATACGGGAGGGACGGCCCTCGCGGCGACGGGCGATGCGCGTGGCGCTACGGAGCGGGAGCCGTGCCCGCGGGAGGCGTCCCGAGGCGGACGATCCGGTGGGTACCGGGCCCCCCGAGGGTCGCGAGCCCCGCGCGGAAGCCCTCGACGCCGTGGCGCGCGACGATCGACAACGGGCAGAGCACCCGTTCCTGCGGCTCGCCGAGGGGTCGCACGGCCGAGAGGGCCCGGTCGAGCCGCGCGCGGCCCCGTCCCCCCCTGGTTTCGCGCTCGTCCCGATGGGTGCGCAGCGCCTTCTCGAGGCCCTGGGCCGCCGCCCGCGCGGCGGCGCGCAGCCCCGGGGCGCGCTCCGCCTCTCCCTCGAGCGCACGGGCGGCGTCGAGCAGCGCCAGGGTCTTCTGCTCGAGCGGGTCGGTCGCGTCGGGGACGGCCTCGGGCGGACGGGCCCGGCCCGACAGGGCGTCCTCGACGGAGACGCCCGCCGCGACGAGGGCCTCCTCCACCTTCGCCTCGACCCACGTCGCGGACGGCCGTACGACGATCGCCGGCGCCGCGAGTCCGACGGCGCGGTGCGCCTCCGCGATCTGGGCAAGGTAGGCGGCCTCGGTGGGGCCCGCGACGATGGCCGTGACGGGGAACACGGCGCCCTGGACGAACACGCGGCCGACCACGTCCCCGCTCGCGAGCTCTGGATGCGCGGCCACGTGGGCCGCGAGGCGCTCGCGCGTGAACGGCGACGCCGCGCCGCGCAGGAGCACGGCGTCCCCGTCGAACGAGACGCGGCGGCGGGGGCCGCCCGGGACCTCGCGCACGAACAGCGGGGCCGTCGAGGGCGCGGGGTCGAGGGGCGCGATGCCTCCCGACGCGCGGCGCGCGACCCCCGCGGCCCGCACCGCCTGCTGGATCCGCTCGCCGTCCCGGACGAGCCTCGCGTAGGTCGGACCGGCGAAGGACGCCACCTCGTGCGGCTCGACGAAGACGAGGCCGGTGTCGCCGAGGCAGGCGCAGAGCACGCGCGCGAACCAGGTGCCGAGGTCCGCGCCCTCGGGCGGGCGGGCGAGCGCGAGCGCGGCC
>JAYTCP010000031.1:0-5733 GCA_043736435.1 Planctomycetia bacterium
CGCGAGGCCGGCGAGCAGCTCGGCCGAGCGCCGCTCGAGCGGCCCGGCCGCCGCGGCGCGCACGAGCGGGCTCGCCGACCCGACGAGGCCGGGCACCCCGAGGAAGAGGGTGGAGAGGAGCGAGGCGAGGACGAGGCGACGCATGGCGGGCTCCGGATCGACTTCCATCCAAACGCCGCCGGGCGGCCCCCGCCGCCGTTGATCGGGCGCCCCCGCGCGGCCTGGGGATCCGATCCGGCCTCAGCGGCCGGGGGGCACCGGCTCGAGCGCGCGCTTGCCGATGTCGGTGCGGTGGTGCTCCGCCTCCCACGAGATGGCCGCCACGGCGCGGTACGCGCGCGCCCGGGCGTCCACGAAGTCGGCCCCGAGCGCCGTCACCGTCAGGACCCGGCCTCCCGCCGTCTGGTAGACGCCGTCGCGCTTGCGGGTGCCCGCGTGGACGACGGTCACGCCCTCCATGGCGGCCGCGTCCTCGATCCCGCGGATGGGGCGCCCCGTGGGGTAGGCCTCCGGGTACCCGCCGCTCGCCATCACCACGCCGACGACGGGCCGGGGATCGACGTCCACGCCCTCGAGCTCGCCGAGGGTGCCCGTGGCCGCCGCGTGGAGGAGCCGCGCCACGTCGGTGCGCAGGCGGGGGAAGACCACCTGGGTCTCGGGGTCGCCGAAGCGCACGTTCCACTCCACGACCTTCGGGCCGCTGCGCGTCAGCATGAGGCCCGCGTACAGCACGCCGCGGTACTCGATGCCCTCGCGCTTCAGCGCGTGGAGCATCGGGACGAGGATCGTGCGCACCACCGCGTCGAGGGCCTTCTCGGTGAGGATCGGGGCGGGGCTGTACGCGCCCATCCCGCCCGTGTTCGCCCCCTGGTCGCCGTCGTTCACCCGCTTGTGGTCCTGCGCGCTCGGCAGCAGGAGCAGCGTCTCGCCGTCGGTCACGGCGTGGACCGAGACCTCCTCGCCGCGCATGAAGTCCTCGATGACCAGCGTCCCGCCGGCGTCCCCGAACTTGCGCTGCTCCATGGCGTCCGCGATGGCCCGGTTGGCCTCGTCGCGGCTGAAGCAGACGGTGACGCCCTTGCCCGCCGCGAGCCCGTCGGCCTTGACGACCAGGGGATAGGACTCGGCCGCGAGGCAGAACCCGCGCGCCTCCTCGGCGGTGGTGAACACGTGGTAGCCGGCGGTGGGGATGTTGTTGCGCACCATGAGCGCCTTCGCCCAGGCCTTGCTCCCCTCGAGCTGCGCGCCCGCGGCGCCGGGGCCGAAGCACGCGATCCCCGCCTTGCGCATCGCGTCGGCGAGGCCCGCGACGAGCGGGGCCTCGGGTCCGACCACCACGAGGTCGATCGCGAGCGACGTCGCGAAGGCGACGAGGCTCTCCGTGCGGTTCGTGAGCAGGTCGGGGACGCACTCCGCGACCTCGCCGATCGCGTCGCTGCCCGGAGCGCACCAGAGGCGCTCGACCTGGGGGCACTTGCGAAGGGAGAGGCACAGGGCGTGCTCGCGCCCGCCGGCGCCGACGACGAGGATCTTCACGACGCGCTCCGTGGGAAAGACACCCGGCGCGGGCCCGGGCCGGTCTTCTACCACGGGCCCCCCTCCCGCGAAGGTGCGCGGAGCCGTGTCCTGGATCAGGCGCGGGACGCCCCCACCGCCGCCGTGGCGGCGGCCCGCACGTCCTTCTTGCTGACCTTTCCCGAGGCGGTGCGCGGCAGCGCGCTCACGAGCACGAGTCGGCGGGGGACCTTGAAGTCGGCGAGTCGCGCCCGGGCGTGCTCCTGCAGGGCCTCTAGGGTGGTCCCGGCCCCTTCGGGCACGACGACGGCGGTGACGACGCTGCCCCAGTGCGGATCGGGCGTCCCCACGACGCAGAGCTCCCGCACGCCGGCCAGGTCGGCGAGGGCGCGCTCGACGTCGGTCGAGAAGACCTTCTCTCCCCCGCTGTTCACGACGTCGCCCGTGCGGTCCGCCAGGTCGATGCGCCCGTCGGGGTGGACGCGCGCGAGATCGCCCGTCCGGAACCACCCGTGAACGAACGCGGCCGCGTCGGCCTCCGGATTGCGCAGATAGCCCGGCGTCACCGTGGGCCCCCTCGCCACCACCTCCCCCACGCTGGCGCCGTCGGAGGGCACGGGCGCGAGGCGCGCGTCCACCACGCGCACGTCGACGCCCTCCATGGGCCGTCCCGCGCGCGCGAGCAGGCGGTTCACGACCTCCTCGGGCAATGCGCGCTCGGACGGGGCGAGGCGGTTGATCGTCAGGTAGGGGCTCGTCTCGGTGAGCCCGTAGGTCTGCGCGTACTCCGCACCGAAGACGCGCCGGACCCGTCCCACGAGGTCCGGCGCGATGGCCGAGCCGCCCGAGAGCAGCAGGCGCAGGGACGGGTAGGCGTGCCCTGCGGCCGCCGGGTCGCGCACGAGCGCGTTCCACATGGTCGGCACGAGGTTCGTCACCGTGACCCCCGAGGCGAACGCCGCGAGCACCTCCCCCTCGTCGAACCGCGGCACGAAGCGGTGGCATCCGAGCACCTCGGTGATCGCGAACGTGGCCCACGCGTCGGCCAGGTGGAACATCGGCGCGGCGTGGAGCCACACGTCGGCCGCGGTGAGGTCGAGGGCGCGCGCGGCGAGCCGCGCGTGCGTCGTGACGTTGCGGTGCGTCAGGACGACGCCCTTCGGCACGCCCGTGCTGCCGCTCGTGTAGTAGAGGTGCGCCGGCGCCTCGGGCGCCACCTCCACGGGGGCGCGCGCAGCCGTCACCGGGGACGCGGGCGACGTCGCCGCGACCGTCGACGGGTCGAGCACGAGGCAGGGTCGGCCCAGGCGCCGGGCCCGCTCGAGGGAGGCAGACTCCGCCAGGACGACCTTCGCGTCGGCGTGTCCCAGCACGCGCACGAGGTCTGCGTCCAGCAGACGCGGGTGCAGGGGCGCGAGGACCGCCCCGGCCCACGCCGCGCCGAAATAGGCCCAGGCGCATGCCGGGCCGTTGTCGCCGATCCACGCCACCACGTCCCCCGCGCGGACCCCGTGCGCGGCCAGGTCGGCCGCGAGCGCAGCCGACCGGACGGCCACCTCGCCATACGTCCACCGCACGGTCCCGTGCTCGAAGGCTCGGCGTGCGGGGGCCCGCCGGGCCGCGTCGGCCAGGAGGCCGGCGATCGTGTCGATCGAGGGAGCGGGGAGGGCGGGGTCCATGGCGCGAGACGTTACTACTCCCGCGCCGCCCCCCCACGGATCGGTTCCGCCCCCTACGGCCGAAAGCGGCGGCGCCCTGGGGGCGGGGGGCCACCCGTCCCGGTCGGATCGGCCGTCGCGGACGTGGCAGGCCCCCGCCGCCCCCACGATCCGCCTAACAGTCCCGTCCGCTCGTCCCTCCGCCGTACACGCCGGACCTGTCCGGCAGTCCGGGGGCCCCGCTCCCGTTGGGCATCCGGCCGACCGACGGCACGGAGATGTGAGCGTGGAGCGCTGAAGCCGGCGACCGGTCCTCCGGCCGCCGGAGAAAGCGATCTCTTGCTTTGCGCCGGCGCGGGGATAGTTTGGTGCTAGCCCCCGTACGGGCACAGGTCTAGACCCAGCGCCCCCTGGAGGGTTGGGTCACTTCCAGGAGGTTGGACATCACGATGGCGAAGAAGCTCTTCGGTGGCGTGCGCACTCAGCTCGTCGGCACCCTCGTTGCGGCAGTCGGCAGCCTTGCGCTGACGGCTTGCAACAACGGCTGTGGCACCGGGCCCATGGTCTACAAGAAGCCCTGCTGCGCACAGAGCGGCGGCTCGACGTCGTATGGCCCGAGCTATGCCCCGGCCTACGGTCCGGGCACTGCGGCGCCCGCGGCTCCCCGTCCGGCCGCGCCCCAGATGGCGTGCGGCGCCGGCAAGTGCGCCTAAGCGCACGTCCCACGTAGCCTTCGGGCTGCACGTCGATCGGGCGGGTCCAGGGCGCGAGCCCAGATCCGCCCGTCTTCCTTGCAGGGCTGCCCTTGCCCCCGGCACGCCTCCGGCGTGCCTCGGGGGGCGATTTCGTCGTGGGAGATTCGCACGCAGCCCGGCGGGGCTCGGTAGCGTGTCCCCCGAACCGATACCCCACCTCTCTCCCTCCTTCCTTCCCCTCGGAGTGCCCCATGGCCGCCTCGCCCCTCTTCTCGTCCGCTCGCAAGCAGCTCGTCGCGACGCTCCTGATCGCCGCGGGCTCGACCTCCCTCGCCGCCTGCAAGAGCCAGGAGGCGGCGTATCGTCCGGCCCCCGTCTACTCCAGGCCGGCGACGACGTCCACGCAGCCCGCGCCGACGTACACGCAGCCCTCCGCCCCGACCTACACGCCGCCCCCCGCGGCGCCGACGCAGAGGCCGGGCGCCGTGGCCTGCGGCAACGGCAAGTGCGCCTGACCTGCCGACGATCTGGCGATCTGACGAGCTGACGAGCTGACGAGCTGACGAGCAGTCGAGCTGAGGCGACGCCGCGTGGATGCGACGTCGCCCCTCCATAGGCATCGCTAGGCGACCGTCTTCCCTATCGGGCCCGCGCTCTGCGCGGGCCCGAGTTCGCTTCGAGGCGCGGCGCGCGTTCGGGCGGATCGCTTCCGGGCATCGCTTCCGGACAGGGCGCGCTTCCACCCCCCGTCCCTCCCGTCCGCGGCGGCGTCGCCCTCGGGAAGAGCGCCCGGCCGGCCCCGCCCGACTCCGCACGCCGTTCTGCCCGCCCCTGCCGCCGCCTGGGGTAGGGTGGGTCGCGTTTCCGGGCGGAGCACGAGGTTCCCATGGGCGAGTTCGCGTCGCGTCACGGTCTCCCGGCGCTCGGCGCCGGCATCGGGCTGCGCTTCGAGCACATCGACCAGATCCTCGCCGAGCCGCCCGCCGTCGCCTGGTTCGAGGTGGTCTCCGAGAACTACATGCACCGCGGCGGCCTCGTGCGGCGGCACATCCGCGCGGCCGCCGAGCGCTGGCCCATCGTGTGCCACGGGGTGTCCCTCGATCTCGGCGGCACGGGCCCGCTCGACCCCGAGTACCTGCGCCGCCTGAAGGCTTTCGCCGACGACGTGGCCTCGCCCTGGGTGAGCGACCACCTCTGCTTCACCGGCGTGGCTGGGGTGGCCCTCAACGAGCTCCTGCCGATCCCCCGCACCGACGAGGCCGTGCGCCACGTCGCCCGGCGGGTGCGCCAGGTGTCGGAGACGCTCGAGCGCCCCTTCCTCGTCGAGAACGTGTCGTCCTACCTCGACCCGTCTCCCGCCGGCGCGATGGACGAGGCGGCGTTCGCGGCCGCGGTCACCGGGGAGGCCGACTGCGGCCTGCTCCTCGACATGAACAACCTCCACGTGAACAGCGTGAACTTCGGCTTCGACGCGTTCGAGATGCTCTGCCGCATGCCCCTCGATCGGGTCGTGCAGCTCCACCTCGCGGGACCCGAGCTGCGCGGCAAGCTGCTGATCGACACGCACGGCTCCCCCATCCGCGAGGAGGTCTGGGACCTCGTACGCCGCGGGATCCACCGGATCGGACCGACCAGCGCGCTCGTCGAGTGGGACAACAACATGCCTCCGCTCGCCCGCCTGCTCGAGGAGCACGCGAAGACGAAGGTGATCCTGGACGCGGCCTTCGCACCCGCCGGGGCGTGACCGTGGCGTACGCCGACATGCTCCTCGGCCTGAAGGCGCTGTTCCTCGAGTCCCCCGAGGCGGAGAGCCTCGCGGGACTGCTCGACGCGCGCGCACCCGGCCTGGCGCCCGCCGAGCGGGC
>JAYTCP010000032.1:0-2942 GCA_043736435.1 Planctomycetia bacterium
GCGCCTCGGGGTCGCCGATGGCCCGGATCAGGCGCGCGGCGAGGTCGGCGCGGCCTCCCACGTAGTCGAGCACCTCGCCCGTCACGGGGTCCTCGAAGAGGCCGTTCACCGTGAAGTCGCGGCGCGACGCGTCCGTGGGCGGGTCGCTGTACGTGACGCCCTCCGGGCGGCGACCGTCGACGTAGCGCCCGTCCGCGCGGAACGTGGCCACCTCCACGTTCTCCCCGTCGACGGGCACGACGACGACGCCGAATCGCGCGCCCACCGTGACGGCGTGCGGGAACATCGCCGCCACGGTCTCGGGCGGCGCGCTCGTCGCGACGTCGTGGTCCCCGGGCGCGAGGCCGAGCAGGCGGTCGCGCACGCAGCCCCCGGCGAAGAGGGCTCGATGCCCGTCCGCGGCGAGGCGGGCGGCGACGTGCGCTGCGGACGCGTGGGATCGGGAAGAGCCTTCGGACATGCCCCCACCCTATCCCGGGGGCGACGCTCCCGGGAGGGGTGGGGCCGCCCGGCCTCCCCTCCGTTCGTTCACGGCCGCCTGCACCGCATCCGCGGCCGACTCCGCCGTCGCCTGCTCGGCCGTCGAGAGCGCCCTTTCGCCATAGCGCGCGCGGACGTGGAGGCTCGTCAGGGCTCCCAGCGCGGTCGCCGCAGGTGGCAGGGCCGAGGCCACCCGGCTCGCGTGCTCCGTCGGCGTGTGGGCCTCCCGACGGCGGAGCCCGATGCCGGCCAGCGCGGAGAGGGCGCGGCGGTACGGGCCGCCCGGGATCGCCGCCCCCCCACGCGTCTCCGCGAGACCGAGGCCTGCCCTCCGTCGTCGACGCGCCCGGAGGAGCAGCGCCAGTGCAATCACCGCGAGCAGGAGCACCGGGACGCCGAACCCGCCCGCGCCCGGCACCCACCGGTCGACGGTGCGCTCGATGGCCCGCCGCGCGCGGCCGAGCGCACGCCCCGCGTCGCCGGCGAGGCGGCGCCGGTCCTCGCGCGAGAACCGGAGCAGCCGTTCGACGAACGACATCCCGTCCGCCCCCGCGTCCGCGTCGTCGGGGTCGATCCCGTCCGTCCCCGTCCCGCGGCGCGGATCCGGAAGGCCCGTCGCCGAGTCGCGCGGGTCGGGTGGCGTCGGATCGTACGGGACCCAGCCGTGCCCCTCGAACCACGTCTCGCACCAGGCGTGCGCATGGCTCCCGCGGAAGGAGACCCAGCCGATCGTGGCGAGGAAGTCGCCGCCGCGGAAGCCCACCACGAGGCGCGTCGGGTGCCCGAGCGAGCGCAGGAGAGCTGCCATGGAGGAGGCGAACCACTCGCAGTGGCCCGCTCGCACGCGTGTGAGGAAGTCGACCAGGGGATGCCGGGGATCGACCTTCGGCATGTCCTTCGAGTAGGCGAGGCCCCGCAGCCACGTCTCGATGCGGTCCGCGCGATCCGACGGCGCCGTCGCGTCGCCGACGATCTGTCTCGCGATCCTGCGCAGGGCGACCGCGTCAGGGGGGCTCGAGACGTACGCGGAGAGCGGGGCCACGGACGCGTCGCTTAGGGCCTGCGGCGTCGGGCGCCTCGACGGGCCCGGGCCCGGCGCATCGACCTCGTAGCCGCGGCCCGCGGGCAGGCGTCCGAGCCCCAGGACGACGCCGTCCGGGAAGACGCGCAGGCGCGCGTCGTCGAGCTCCGCGTCGAAGCGGAGGCGCAAAGGGCCCGGCGGCAGGAACAGCTGGCCTCCCGCGTGCCCTACCAGGTCGCGGACCACGTGCCGGACGTGCGAACTCTCGGGAGGATCGAGGCCGAGCCGGATCCACTCGCCCTCGGCGGCGTCGGGACCCACCACGCGGTCACCTGCCGCGAGCGCGCCCGACCGCGTCCACGCGGGGATCCCGCGCTCGTCCTCGGCGAGCCGGTCGTACGCCATGCCTCGCAGGAGGAGGCCCGTGCCCGGATCCTGCCCCTCGCCCACGCGGACGAGCAGCACGGGGCGCTGGTCGCCCTGGACGCGACGGACGAAGTCGAGCCGCATCTTCGTGCGGGCCCCGCTCACGAATGCGTCGAGCGCGGGGATGCCGCCGCCTCCCTCGCGGCGCTCCACGCCGTCCTCGGTCGGCCGCGCGCTCGCCGGTAGGGACTCGTCGGCCCCCGTGGGGTCCTGCGACATGTCGGGCTTCGTGGGCAGGGTGACGAACAGCCACAGGGCCAGCGGAAGCGCGACGGAGGCGAGCCGGAGGGCGTGCCGCCCGATGCGCGGAGCGGCGGCGGCCTTTGCGGAGCATGCGCGCACGTGGCGCAGCGACACGCGGGACCCGGACGGGAGTCGCGAGGCGCGGCGCCGCTCGAGATCGAGCAGCGCGATCGAGAGCGCGGCGACGTACGCCGTCACGCCCGCGACGACGGGCCCGGTGGGCACGAGGGCCGCGGCGACCCCCACCGATGCGGCCGAGAGCGCGAGGAGCCGCACGAGGCCCACGGCCGTGGGCGGCGCGCAGATGGAGACCGCCGCGAGCACCGTGAGGGCACCCGCGACGAGACCGCCGGTGGGCATCCCCTGGTGGAGCCCGGCGGCGATGCCCGAGGCCAGGGCCACGGGGACGAGGATCCACGCGGCGAGCCAGACCTCGCTGCCCGTCCATTCCGAGGCCCTCGCGAGCAGCACGCGTCGGACGGCGATCGCCGCGAGCAGCACCAACAAGGCCCACGGGGGAGAGCCGGGGACCGCCGTTCCGACGAGGGCCCCCACCACGACCGGCACGAGCACCGCGGGGGGGAAGCGCTCGCGGGCGGAGATCACGGAACGCCCCGGACGTGCGCACGGACCTCGTCGGGGTGGTCGGCGCGGAGGTCGAGGAACGCGCGCGGGCCCGCGGGCGAGTCGCCGGGACGCTCGGTGCCGCAGAGGACGCGGACGACCGTGGCCTCCCGATGCCGGGCGAGCACCGCCGCGAGTGCGGCTGCGG
>JAYTCP010000033.1:0-1558 GCA_043736435.1 Planctomycetia bacterium
CCCGCCCGCGGGGCCGGCCTCGGGACCGAGGTCGATCACGAGGTCCGCCGCGGCCATCACGTCGAGGTGATGCTCGACGGCCAGCACGCCGTGCCCTCGCTCCACGAGCCGCGCGAGCGCCCGCAGCAGCACGGCGACGTCCTCGAGGTGGAGGCCCGTCGTCGGCTCGTCGAGCACGTACAGCCGCGGCTTGCGCGGCGACCCCTCCGCGAGGGCCTCCGCGATGCGCAGGCGCTGCGCCTCGCCGCCCGAGAGCGTGGACAGCGGCTGCCCGAGGCGGAGGTATCCGAGCCCCACGTCGGCGAGCGGGCGCAGGGCCCCCGTCACGCGGGGAAACGCGGCGAACCGCTCGAGCGCGTCGTCCACGGTCAGGCCGAGCACGTCCACCACGGACAGCCCCTCGCGCTTCAGCTCGGCCACCTCGGGCCGGAAGCGCTTTCCCGCGCAGTCCGGGCACGGGACGTACACGTCCGACAGGAACTGCATCTCCACCTTCTCGTGGCCGTCGCCCTTGCAGCGCTCGCAGCGGCCTCCCGGGACGTTGAAGGAGAACGTGGACGCGGTCCACCCCGCCGCCTTCGCCTCCGGCGTCCTCGCGAACAGGGCGCGGACCGCGTCCCACGCGCCGACGTAGGTCGCCGCGTTCGCGCGGGGCGTGCGTCCCACGGACGACTGGTCCACGAGCACGACGTCCGACAGCCTCTCGACGCCGACCACGTCGTCGTGCGCGCCCGGCGTGCCCTCGGGCCGACCCAGCGCGCGCCGCAGCGCGAGGTAGAGCACGTCGTGCGCGAGCGTCGACTTGCCCGAGCCCGACACGCCCGTCAGCACCGTGAGCGCGCCGAGCGGCACGAGCAGGTCGACGCCCGCGAGGTTGTTCGCCCGCGCGCCGCGCACGCCGACGAGCGGCCGCCCCGCGAGCGAGCGCCGCGCCGCGGGCCGCGGCACGCGGCGCCTCCCCGACAGCCACGCGCCCGTCAGGCTCGCCTCGTTCCGCATCACCTCGGCCGGCGAGCCGATGGCCACCACGCGCCCGCCGCGCTCGCCGGCGCCGGGCCCCATGTCCACCAGGTGATCGGCCGCATGAAGGATCGCCGGGTCGTGCTCGACGACGACCACCGTGTTCCCCACGTCGCGCAGCCGCCGCAAGATGCGCACGAGCCGCGCGTTGTCCCGCGGATGGAGGCCGACGCTCGGCTCGTCGAGCACGTACAGCGCGCCCACGAGCTGCGTGCCGAGCGCGGTCGTCAGGTGGACCCGCTGGGCCTCGCCGCCCGAGAGCGTGCGCGCCTGCCGATCGAGGGTGAGGTACCCGAGCCCCGACGCCTCGAGCACCTCGAGCCGGAGGCGCACCTCCGCGAGGATGGCCTCCGCGGGCGTCAACCGGCGGGGGCCGGGCCGGGGGGAGGAGGAGGGGGGCGCGGGGGGAGGAGCGACGGCCGGGGCGGCTCCCCCGGCCCCCCGAGCCCCCCCCATTCCTCCACCCGATCCCATCCCCAGACCCGCCGTGGGGACCTCGTCGAAGAACCGGCGCGCGTCCGCGACGGACATCGCGCAC
>JAYTCP010000034.1:0-7996 GCA_043736435.1 Planctomycetia bacterium
GAGGCGCTCGAAGCGCAGGCGCCGCGTCGAGAGCACGGCGCCGGGGATCGTGTCGTCGGCGACGAGCAGGTTGTAGCCGCCCCCGAGCACCCGGACGGGGACGCCGCGCACGCGGCAGCGGCGCAGCACCTCCCCCGCCTCCTCCTCCGTCGTGGGCTCGAACCACCACTCGGGCGTGCCGCCGATCCGGAACGAGGTGCGCTCCCCGAGGGGGCGCGCGGCCGCCCTCGCGGCGTCGAAGTCGAGCCGTGCGTCAGCGGAGTCGGGACGCGAGACCACGGGCCACCTCGTCGACGTTGCCGGCTCCCATCGTGACGACGACGTCGCCCGGGCGCACCGTTACGGCCGCGTGACGGACGACGGCGTCGAGGTCGGGGAACGTGAGCGCGCGCCCGCCTCGCAGACAGATCCGGAGCGCGACGTCCTCGGAGGAGACGCGTCGCCGGTCCTCCTCGCTGTCGCGCGCCAGGTAGATCGGCGGCAGCCACACCTCGTCCGCCTTCGCGAGCACCTCGGCGAACTCGGCGATGAGCGCGTGGGTCCGGCTGGCCTGGTGCGGCTGGAACACCAGGAGCAGCCTCCTCCCCTCGAAGCGCGTCCTCACGGCCCGGATCACGGCGGCGATCTCGGTGGGATGGTGGCCGTAGTCGTCCAGCACCGTCACCCCGCCCCGGTCGGCGATCGACTCGAGGCGACGGCCCACGCCGCCGAAGGCCGCGAGACCTCGCGCCACCTCCTCGAAGGTGCATCCCGCGGAGAGGAGGGCCGCGGCCGCCCCCGTGGCGTTGTGCACGTTGTGCAGGCCGGACAAGGGGATGGCGAGCTGGCCGAGGGGCGTGCCGCGGCGCACGAGCGTGAAGCGCATCCCCTGCGCGGCCTTGTCGAAGCGCGCGTCCACCGCCTGCCAGTCGGCGCCCTCGGAGGTCCCGTACGTCTCGAGCCTCGCGAGGAGGGAGGGATCGCGGAGGAACGTGGCCGCGTGGTCCTCGTGGACGACGAGGAGCCCCTTGGCGGGGAGGAGCCGGGCGAACTCGCGGAACGACTCGCGGATCTCCTCGAGGTCCCGGTAGTAGTCGAGATGGTCGACGTCGATGTTCGTGACGACGGCGATGGTCGGGCGGAGCCGGTGGAACGACCGGTCGTACTCGCAGGCCTCCGCGACGAAGCACGGCCCGGCTCCCGCCCGCGCGCTCGTCCCGAGGTCCTTCACCTCGCCGCCGATGACGAAGGACGGGTCGCGCCCGGCCCGCCAGAGCGTCGTCGCGACGAGGGACGAGGTGGTCGTCTTGCCGTGGCAGCCGGCGACGCAGATCCCGGTCCGCCCCTCCATGAGCGCGCCCAGGAGCTCGGCGTACTTCCAGACGTCGAGGCCACGGCGGCGGGCCTCGACGAGCTGCGGATGCGTCGCCGGCACCGCGGCCGACGCGACGACGAGCGTGGTCCCCGAGGGGATGGGGAACGCCCCCTCGCCCGCGTCGATCCGGATCCCGAGCCCGACGAGGCGGTCGGTGCGGGGCGACGGGGCGAGGTCGCTGCCCGCCACCTCGAGGCCGCGCGCGCGCAGGAGCTCGGCCGCCCCGCACATCCCGGCGCCCCCGATCCCCACGAGATAGGCCAAGGCGTGTCCCTCGAGGGAGCGCGGGGTCACTGCCCCGGGCACGGAGGGGAGCACGGGCATGGCGGTCATCGTAGGCGTCATCGGTCCCTCGCGCGGTGGGAGCGAGGGGAGCGCGCGTCGCGCGTCACCTCGGGGCGGCCTGCGAGGGGCCGTCCGTCCCGTCCGCATCCTCACTGGATCGGACGAGATCCGCGGCGATCGTAGCCGCCGCGTCGCGAATCCCCGAGGATCCCGTCCCCGGGGCCCGGGCCCCGGACATCCGGGCGAGGGCGGCCGGGTCGAGGAGGCGCCCGAGCACCTCGGCGCGGAAGCCCTCGGGCGTCAGGGCCCCCTCCTCCACCAGCGCCACGGCCCCTCGCGCGACCAGCGGCGCGGCGTTCTTCCACTGCTGCCGGTCCGCGTGGTGGGGATAGGGCACGACGACAGCCGGACGCCCGAGCGCGTCCACCTCCGACAGCGTGGACGCGCCGCCCCGGCACAGCACGAGGTCGGCGGTCCGAAGCGCCGTCCCCACCTCCCTGACGAACGGCACGACCACCGCGGAGACGCCCGCCCGGCGGTAGGCCTCGACGCTACGCGCCGCCTCCTCCTCGGTGCCCGCCGCATGCAGGATCTGGAAGCGGCCCGCGAGCCCGGGGTCCGCCGCGACCGCGGCGGCGACGCCGACCCGGACCGCTTCGTTGAGCCCCCGCGCCCCCAGACTCCCCCCCACGACGAAGAGGGTCGACTTCCGCGGGTCGAGGCCGAGGGCCTCCGGATCGCGCCGGGCCCGGAGCACCTCCCGGCGGACCAGGGGCCCGACCACCAAGGGGTGACCGCCCTCGGGGAGCCCCGCGAGGGCGTCCTCTCGGGCGAGGTAGGTGCGCGCGGCCTTGCGGTGGAGGCGCCGGATGACGTACCCGGGCACCGCGTCCGTCGCGAGGAGGGCGAGCGGCACGCCCGCGAGGCGGGCCGCGAAGGCGGTCGGCGCGCACGGCCAGCCGCCGAGCGCGAGCACGGCGCACGGTCGATGCGCGCGGATCAGCCGGCCGGCGGCCCGGACGGCCTTCGCCATGCGGACGGGGAAGGCGAGCGCCTGCCAGGGCGAGCGGGGGAGGCGCGGCGCCGGGACGTGGAGGGGCTCGGGGTCGCCGGCGGGGAACCACGCGGCCTCGCGCGCCTCGCCCGGGGTGACGAAGAGCCCGTCGCGACCGAGGTCGCGCAGCGCGTCGCGCACCGCGAACGCCGGGGCGAGGTGGCCGACGCTGCCGCCGCCGGCCAGGAAGACGGGACCCGCGCGAAGTGCGCCCGAGGCGATGCCGCCGTGCTTGCGCACGGTCGCGCCCGCGGTCACCGCCACGGGTCGCCGCCCTCCTCGGCCGCGACGGCCCGGGAGACGTTCACGAGGAGCCCCGCGGCGACGAAGGCGGTGAGCAGGCTGCTCCCGCCGAGGCTGATGAACGGGAGCGAGACGCCCTTGTTCGGGGCGCTGCCCGTCGCGACGGCCACGTTGATCAGGGCCTGGAACCCGACGGCGAACGTAGCGCCGGACGCGACGTAGAAGCAGAAAAGCTTCCCCGCGGCGTGGGCGCGGTCGGCGATGCGCTTGCCGTAGACCACGAACGCCATGAACGCGAGGATCACGGCGCAGCAGCCCACGAAGCCGAGCTCCTCGCCGATCAGGGTGAAGATGAAGTCGTTCTGCATCTCGGCGACGCGGCCGAGCTTCTGCGTGCCCGCGCCGAGGCCCGCGCCGAGGACGCCGCCCGACCCCAGGGCGACGAGCCCCTGCCACTGCTGCTCGCCGGGGCGGACGCCTTCGGTGAAGAAGCTGAGCCGCTCCCCCACGTGGCGGAACTTCGAGGCGGCCACGGCGACGAGGAGCGGCAGCGCCACGAGGGCGAGGGGCAGGAGCCGTCCGGGGCGGATGCCCGCGAGGCCCAGCAGCACCACGGCCAGGGCGCTGACGAAGAGCGAGGTGCCGAGGTCGGGCTCGAGCAGGATCAGGACGATCCCGATGCCCACGGGGGCCAGGAGGGCGGGCCAGGGCGTCCGGTCGGCGAGGGGGTCCTCCTCGCGGCGGGCCAGCCGGTCGGCCATGTAGAGGATCACGGCGATCTTGAGGAACTCGCTCGCCTGCATCGTGAACGGCCCGAGCTCGAGCCAGCGCCGGCTGTTGTTCTTCGACTTGCCGATGCCCGGGATCAGCGTGGCGACGAGCAGGAGGAGCAGCGCCCCGAGCAGGAGGTGGGCGTGGCGCCGCATCCACTCGAGCGGGATGCGGGACGCCACGAACGCGGCGGCCCCGGCGATGAACGCCCAGATCACCTGCTTCGCCAGCATGGCGTCGGGGTCGAAGTGCGTGCGCCGGTCGGTCAGCTTGATCGCCGTCCACGAGTAGATCATCACGAGCCCGAACGCCGTGAGCCCGATCGCGATCCCGATCACCGTCCGCCCGAGGGATCGGCAGTCCTCGACCCGGGAGCCGGGGCGGACGAGGGGGACGGAGGAGGCGGGGAGGAGCTTCATGGGTCAGCGCAGCTTCAGGGTGGCGAGGGCGACGACGGCGCACACGACGGAGACGATCCAGAACCGGACCGTCACCTTGTTCTCGTGGAGCCCGGCCTGCTCGTAGTGGTGGTGGAGGGGGGCGCACCGGAACCAGCGCCTTCCCGTCGCGTTCGCGTCGCCGCGCCGGCGCGCGGCCCGGCGCGTGCCCTTGAACCAGGCGCGCTGCCAGAGGACGGAGAGCGCCTCCGCGACGAACAGGCCGCCGGCGATCAGGAGCGTGAGCTCGTGGCGCAGCGCCACCGCGAGGACGCCCAGGATGCCGCCGATCGCGAGCGAGCCCGTGTCCCCCATGAAGACCGTCGCCGGGTGGCCGTTGAACCAGAGGAACCCGAGGCTTCCGCCGGCGAGCGCCGCCGCGACGATGGCGAGCTCGCCCCCGTCGGGGACGTGGAACAGGTAGAGCTCGCGCGCGGTGTCGGGACGCCCGACGAGGTACGCCGCCACCGTGAGCGTGACGGCGACCGTGGCCGTGCACCCGATGGCGAGGCCGTCGAGCCCGTCGGTCAGGTTCACGGCGTTGCTCGCCCCCACGATCACCAGGATGCCGAACGGGATCAGGAAGAGGCCGAGGTCGAGGCAGAAGCGCTTGAAGAACGGGATCTGGAGGTCGGCCCGGTGCTGGTCCCCGGCGTCCGTGAGCGGGGCGGGCAGGGACACGGTGGAGCCGACCAGGGGAGCGAGCAGGGCGCCATCCGCGGCGACGAGGCCGTTGCGCTCCGCGATCTCGCGCGCCCGGCCGGCGTCGCCTAGGTACCTCGACGCCATGCTCGCGAGATCCTCGCCCGGCGCCACCTCGTGGCGCTTCACCCACACCGCCGGGTACGGCGAGGGCTTGAGGGTTGCGCCGCGTCGCCAGTCGGTCCCCGCCTCGACGTTGCCGACGCCGTAGAGCACGCCGATGACCGCGGCTGAGATCGCGAGCTGGCCGAAGAGCTTCTTCCTCTCGGACATGCCCTTGCTGCCGGGCTTCGTGAGCTTCTTCCAGTCGTCGGCCGCGCCCAGGGCGCCGAACGCCAGGAAGGCGACGAGGGTCACCCAGGTGAGGGGCGTGTCGAGCCGGGCGAGCAGGAGCGAGGAGAGGGTGACCCCGATCAGCAGGATGACGCCGCCCATGGTGGGCACGTTCTTCTTGAGCTGGCGGTTCGCGTCCACCATCGCGTGCCCCACCAGCACGGTGCCCGCGAGCTTGCGCGCGCGCAGCGACTCGACGATCCCGGGGCCCACGATCGTGGCCACGAGGAACGCGAGGATGGCCGCGAAGGCGGCGCGGAACGACACGTACTGGAAGAGGCGGAAGCCGGGGAAGGCCCGTTCGAGGGGGAGGAACAGGTGGTAGAGCATGGGTGCGGGCGCGGCCCCCCTCCATCGGGACGACGTCAGGCGTGCGGCGGGAGCTCGGCGGAGGCGGCGCCCACGGCGGGCTCGGCGACCCGGGCGGGCGCGTCGCCCACCCGCGCCCGGACGGCGTCGTAGAGCCGCTCGAGCGCCATCCCGCGCGACGCCTTGAAGAGCCAGGTGTCGCCCGGACGCGGCTCGACGGGCAGCGAGGCGAGCGCCTCCTCGACCGTGTCGTGGTGCAGGCACGCGTCCTTCGACATGCCGCCCGCGCGGGCCTCCTCGGCGGTCCAGCGCGCGTTCGGGCCGACGGTCAGGACGACGTCGAGGCGGGCGTTGCCGAGCTTGCGCCCGAGCTCGCGGTGGCAGCGCTCGGTCTGCTCGCCGAGCTCGAGCATGTCCCCGATCACGGCGATCCGGCGGCCGGCGGCGGGGCGGGCCCCCATCTCGATGACGGCGGCCTCCATGCTGCGCGGGTTGGCGTTGTACGCGTCGTTGATGAGCGTGACCTCGCCGACCACCTCGCGGCACATGCGCATCTGCGGCGCGCGGAACCGGGCGAGCGCCTCGCGGATGTCGTGGGGGTCGCGGCCGAGCCACAGCCCGACGGCGGTCGCCGCCAGCGCGTTGTGGACGTTGTGCAGGCCGAGCGCGGGGATCTCGAACGGCATGCGGTCGTAGAGGTCGAACCCGACCCCGTCCACCGTGACGCGCGCCTTGGTCCCGTAGACGTCCGCGTCCTCCCACGTGCCGTAGGTGACGAGGCAGCAGCGGACGCCCTCGATCATCTCGCGGCAGTAGTAGTTGTCCGCGTTCACGACGGCCGCGCCGTCGGCGGGCAGCGCGTCGAGCAGGGCCGCCTTCTCGCGCATGACGCCGCGGAGCGAGCCGAGCCCCTCGAGGTGCGCCTCCTCCACGTTCGTCACGACGCCGACGGTCGGGCGGGCGATCCCGGCGAGATTGGCGATCTCGCCCGGCGCGTTCGTCCCGATCTCGACGACGGCGGCCTCGGTCGTGCGGTCCATCTGGAGGAGCGTCAGGGGCACGCCGATGTCGTTGTTGAACGAGCTCGGGCTGGCGACGACCTTCGGCCCGAGGACGAGGCGCAGCATCTCCTTCGCCGTGGTCTTGCCGCACGAGCCCGTGATGCCGACCACGGGCACGTCGAAGCGGCTGCGGTGCCACCGCGCCACGTCGCCGAGCGCCTTCGTCGTGTCGGCCACGCGGATCACCGTGCGCTGGACGCGGGAGAGGTCGGCGTCCTTCGCCGCGAGGCAGAAGCCCGCGCCCGCGAGGAACGCCCCCTCGATGAACGCGTGGGCGTCCTGCTTCTTGCCCCGGATCGGCACGAAGAGGCCGCCCTGGACGATCTTGCGGCTGTCCGTGGTGACGTCGGGGATCCAGGGGTCCCCGCGGACGGGGCCGGCGAGCTCGCCGCCGGTGGCACGGAGGATGTCGGAGAGGCGGAGGGGTTCCATGGTGCTTCCTCGCCGGCGGTCAGGCCGGCCTCGGGGTGGCCCGGTCGCGGGCGCGCAGGGCGAGGGCCGCCTTGGCCTCCGCCACGTCGTCGAAGGGGATCTTCACGGTGCCGAGGATCTGGTAGTCCTCGTGGCCCTTGCCGGCCACGAGCACGGTGCCGCCCGGCGGGGCATCGAGGACGGCGCGACGGATCGCCTCGCGGCGGTCGGCCACGGTCCGGGTCCTCGATCGCGCGGAGTCGGGCACGCCGGCCTCGACCTCCGCGAGGATCCGCGCCGGGTCCTCCGTGCGCGGGTTGTCGCTGGTGATCACGACGTGGTCGGCGAGCTCCGCCGCCACGGCGCCCATCTTCGGGCGCTTCGTCCGGTCGCGGTCGCCGCCGCAGCCGAACACGCAGGTGAGGGGCGTGGCCCCCACCGTGCGGAGGAAGCCGAGGACCTGCCGCAGGGCGTCCTCGGTGTGGGCGTAGTCCACGAAGAGGTGGAGGTCGGCGTCGGACTCGACGCGCTCGAGCCGGCCGCGGACGCCCTGGACCGTGGACGCGCCCTCGGCCGCCGTCACGGGCTCGACGCCGAGCGCCGTCGCGGCCCCGACGGCGGCCAGGAAGTTCGAGACGTTGTGCCGCCCCACGAGCGGGGTGCGCACCTCGACGTCGGACTCCCCGGCGACGCACAGGAGGAACGACGTGCCGTCCGCGGCGAGGTCCACGCGCGTGGCGCGCAGGTCGCAGGCGGGCCCCGTGCCGTACGTCAGCACGCGACAGCGCGTGGCCGCCGCGAACCGCGCCCAGGCGGGGTCGTCCCGGTTGAGGACCGCGGTGGAGGAGCGCGGGAGCCCGGTGAAGAGCCTCGCCTTCGCCTCGAAGTAGGCCTCGGGCGTCAGGTGGTAGTCGAGGTGGTCGCTCGCGAGGTTGGTCAGCACCCCGGCCTCGAAGGCGAGCCCCTCGGTTCGCCCCTGGTCGAGCGCGTGGCTGCTGACCTCCATCACGCACGCGGTGCAGCCCGCGTCGCGCGC
>JAYTCP010000035.1:0-5478 GCA_043736435.1 Planctomycetia bacterium
GGGGGCGCGGGGGGCGGCGGCGCCGGGTCGCCGCAGGCCGCGAGCGCGAGGGCCGCGAGTCCGAGGGCAGACAGGCCGGAGGCACGGAGCCAGAGCGAACGGCACCGGTTTGAAAAAACCGGTGCAGTTTGCTCTGGCACAGTACCGGTGGTTTCTGCACCGTCGGGTTGCGTCATCCCCAGGAGGATAGCGGCCCGCGCGCGTCCCCGGGTACCCTGCCGCGATGCGCCTGCGAACCGCGACCGGCGAGGACCTCTGGCTCGCCTACGGGATGAACGTGCATCCCGGGGGCAACGTCGAGACCTTCGAGGCGGCCCTCGTCCAGACCGTGTGGCCCCTGCGGGAGCGGCTCGGCGTCGACGGCCCGTTCGGACTCGCGCTCCGATTCGACGGCGACGGCGTGCGGGAGCTCCACGAGGACGACGAGCGCCGCAAGCTCCTGCGCGACCTGCTCGCCGGCGGCGACTTCGTCCCCTTCACGGGCAACGCATTCGTCGTCGGAGACTTCCACGGCCCCGGCACGAAGGCCGAGGTCTACCGTCCGACGTGGCGCGAGGCCGCGCGCCTCGAGTACACGGTCGCGTTCGCCGAGGTGATGAGCTCGCTCGCCGGTCCCGGCCGCCTCGTGTCCCTGTCGACCTCCCCCCTGTCGTTCCGTCGATTCCGCGAGGAGGAGGGCTTCGAGGACGCGGCCGCGCGCATGTTGGCCGCCGCCGCGCGACGTCTGGTCGCGCTCGAGGAGGCGACCGGCACCCGGGTGATGCTGGGCCTCGAGCCCGAGCCCCTCTGCACCCTCGAGACCACGGACGAGGCGATCGCGTTCTTCCTGGGGCCCCTGCGCAAGGCCCTCGGGCGCGACGTGCGCGCACGCGAGCGGCTCGGCGTGTGCTGGGACGTCTGCCACCAGGCCGTCGAGGGGGAAGACCCCGCCGCCGCGCTCGAGTCGCTGGTCTTGGCCCGGATCCCCGTGGTGAAGGTGCAGGCGTCCTGCGCCCTCGAGGTGCCGGATCCGAGCGATCCCGCGGCCCGCGCCGCCCTCGCCCGCTTCGACGAGCCGCGCTGGCTCCACCAGACCATCGCGCGGCGCGCGGACGGCACCTTGCGCCGCGCCGCCGACCTCCCGGAGGCTCTCTCGGGACCCGACGCGGCCGCCTGGGCCGCCGTGGGCTCGCCCTGGCGCGTGCACTTCCACGTCCCCGTCCACCGCGAGGCGCTCGTGCCCCCGCTCCGCACGACCCGGCCCGCCCTCGAGGCCGCGCTCGTCAAGGTCGCGAGGGGAGGCATCACGTCGCACCTCGAGATCGAGACGTACACCTGGGAGGGGCTGCCGCCCGAGGAGCGCGCCGGCGACCTCGTCGAGTCCCTGGCCCGCGAGTACGAGTGGGTGCTCTCGATCCTCGCGCGCGAGGGCACCGTGCCCGCTCCCGAGGAGGACGCCAGGACCTTCGAGGACGACCGATGACCGCCGCAGCCCGCCCCATCCCCGCGGCCCTCCTCGTCGTGTCCGATCGCGCCGCGGCCGGCATCCGCCCGGACGCGACCGCCGCCCTGCTCGCCCCGGCCCTCCTGGCCGCGGGCTTCCACCTCGGCGACGTCGCCGTCGTGCCCGACGAGATCCCCGCCATCGAGGCGGCCCTGCGTGCCCGGCTCGGCAGCGCACGCCTCCTCTTGACGACCGGCGGAACGGGCGTCGCGCCCCGTGACGTCACCCCAGAGGCCACGCGGCGCGTGATCGAGAAGGAGGTCCCGGGCCTCGTCGAGGAGATCCGCCGTCGGAGCGCCGCGACGAACCTGAAGGCGATCGGCAGCCGGGCCGTGGCCGGAACCGCCGGGCGCACGCTCCTCCTCAATCTCCCCGGCCGGCCGGCGGGCGCCGTCGAGGCCTTCGAGTTCGTGGCCCCGGTGCTGCCCCACCTGATCGCGCTCCTCGGGGGGCCGGTGGACGACGCCACCCACGCCCCCGGCGCCCCCTAGCTCCACGACCCCGTCCCCTGGCCCTTTCCCCCGGCCCTCCGCCTGGCCCTTCCCCCGGGAATGGCCCCATGGCGTCGCTCGCACCCCGGCGTAGGATGTGCGGCTCGACGGGGCCCCACGGGCCCAGGAGGTCCTCCATGGGCATGGTGAACGGCCGGCGTCCGGCCTTGCGACTCGGGTTGCTCGCGATGCTGGCGCTCACCGCCTGCGGGGTGGGCAGCCAGGTGATCCCGCCGTACGTCGAGGGGGTCGTCGGCACGGGCGGGGGGACCGTACAGACGCAGTTCATCAAGCTCGACCTGCCGGCCGGCGCGCTCACGCAGGACACGGTCGTCCGGATCCTGCCCCAGCCCACGCCGCTCCCGATCGACCCGCTGGCGGGGTCCATCTCGTACATGCCCGGCCTGATGTGCATCGGCCCCGTCGGCCAGGTCCTCGTGGTCCAGGCGCAGGTGCGCGTCTGCTACGACCCCGCTTCGCTTCCCGCCGGCGCGACGGAGGCCGACCTCGTCCTCCTCGAGTGGGACAACCTCTTCGGCCTCATGCGCGTCTCAGGGACGGCGGTCCAGGATCTCGTCGGCCACTGCTTCACGGACAGCGTGTACTTCGAGCTGGGCCACATCGGCGTCGGCGTCCGCACGGGCGCCCCGTTCTCGTTCGTGTTCCCCGGCGGCCCGTTGAGCCCTGTCCTGGCCCCGGTCGTCGCCCAGGGCGGCGTCCAGGCGGCGCAGCTCCACCTGGCGAGCCCCGAGGGGATCGTCGCGCCCGTGCCGCTGCCCAACTCGATCGACGCCCAGCTCCACATCCCCTCGCGGGCCGGCGATCGCGTGATGTACACCCTCTACGACAACCCGACCGAGAGCAGCTTCCTCGAGTCCGCCGACGTCGAGGGCGGCGGGCAGCGCAACCTCGTGGCCCCGGACGACGACTTCGTCGCCAACGACCGCTTCGTCGGCTGGCTCGAGGGCGATGTCGCGCTCTTCGTCGAATCGTCCCGCTTCGACGGGAAGTTCTTCATCGACGTCTTGCGCGTGGTGGGCGGCAGCGGTGCGCCGGCCCCGTCCGACCTGGCGGAGATGCCCATCGGCACCTACCTCGCCGACCTGCGGATCTCGCCCGACGGCAGCCTCATCCTGGTCCGTCTGGTCGACAACTTCTCGAAAGGCACCTTCGAGTCCCTGAACGTCTACGACGCGGTCACCGGCGAGCTCGTCGGCGAGGGCATCCCCGGCATCCCGTTCGGCAGCTCGTCCCCGATGCCCCGCTGGCTGCCCGACTCCTCCGGCATCTACTGGCTCGACCAGAAGGGCAACCAGGTCGATGGCGTGGACGCGGACGGGACGAACCTCGTCACGCTCTTCACGCCGCCGGCGCCCATCGCCTTCGACACCCTCCTCGACTTCGTCCTGTCGCCCACGACGTGGGACGCCGGCACGCCGGCGACCGTCCGGTGCGCCTATGTCCGACGCAACTTCGGCCAGGTCGTGGCGGCGGGGGTCCAGACCGGCCCGGTCGACCTGCTCACGGTCTCGAACCTCGACGGCACGGGGCTCTACGAGACCGCCCTCTCCTCCCTCGTCGTCGTCAACGAGCTCGTCTACCACCCGAACGGGAACCTCGTCTTCGGCGACTTCAGCCCCCCGCTCGTCCGCGGCGGCGGCATCGAGAGTGAGGCCGTCGCCCCGGGTCCGGGCCAGACCGTCCAGTTCTTCCACGGCGCGACCGCGGGGCTGCTGCGCTCGTTCGTCACCTCGCTGGCCGACCTCGACGTCGACCGCGTGGACGGTCGGGTGCTGCTGTGGATCCAAGGCGCGCTCCAGGATCCCGTGCTCCAGGAGTCGGGCCTCTACGCCTTCCCCGCCGACGTCTCGACCGTCGCGATGGTGGACATCGGCAGCCTGGTCCCGGTCGGCCCCCCCCGCTTCCTCCACTCGTGGCGCCGATGCCCCGGGACGGACAGCTCGAGCGTCCGCTAGCCGCTCCCGGCGTGCGGGCCCGCGCGCGATCGCGCGGGCCCTCCGCCTCAGCGCGCGCCGGCGTAGAACGTGCAGCCTGCCGCGAGGGTGGGCTCGACCCACCACTCCTCGGGGAGGCTGCCGCACTTCGTCCCGATCCAGACGAGCCCCGCGGCGGCCGCGAGGGCGGCGAAGCCCTGTACGTGCTCGATCATCAGGGCGGAGGTGTCGTCGGGGCGGCGCACCTGGCCGAGGAACCAGCGGACCAGCACGCCGGCGACGAACGCGCCCAGGACCAGGATCAGCGGCTGGGTCCGCAGCTGGATGTCGTGGTGGCGCGTCCACAGCCAGAGCCCGTAGCCCACGCCGAGCAGGAACAGGGTGCGGATCGTGCCGCGCGGGAGCGCCAGAGGCAGTTGCGAGAGCGGCGGACGCTCCTGGTACGGCGGGGGCGGCGTGGGGCCCCAGCCGAGCGTCGTGGATCGCGCCGCGAAGTAGGCCGCGGCGGAGACGAGGACCGCGACCCAGAGCCACGGCTCGAGCTCCGTCTCGCACCGGAGCGCGAGGATCCCGCGCGCGGTCAGCGCGAGGAGGAGCAGGGCGCGGATGCTTCCGACGGGGAGGCCGAGCGGCTTCGTCATGGGGGTCTCCGGCCCGCCATCGTAGAGGGAGAGTTGAGGGACGGGGCGTCCTCGCCGGCCCCGCCGGCGCGCCCGCCCGACGCGGCGCCGCCGTGGACTCCTCGCCCCGCTCGGCGGGCTCGGGACCTCCGCCCCCGTCGCCCCCGACCTCCTCCCACCCGCTCCCGTTCCCACGGCCCATCGCCGAGCCCACCGGGGCGGTTCCCGCGTCTTCCCTCGGCAACGGCTGCCGCGCTCGCTACCTTCAATCCCCGGCACCATGGACGCGACTCCCTACCGCCTGAAGCACCCGGTCCGCATCGTGACCGCGGCGTCGCTCTTCGACGGGCACGACGCGGCGATCAACGTGATCCGGCGGATGCTCCAGGACAGCGGGGCGGAGGTGATCCACCTCGGCCACAACCGCTCGGTCCTCGAGGTCGTGCAGGCGGCGATCGAGGAGGATGCGCAGGCGATCTCGATCTCGTCCTACCAGGGCGGGCACGTCGAGTACTTCAGGTACGCGAAGGACCTGCTGCGCGAGATGGGCGGCGGGCACGTCAAGATCTTCGGGGGCGGCGGGGGCGTGATCGTCCCGAGCGAGATCGAGGCGCTCCACGCGTACGGCATCGACCGCATCTTCAGTCCCGAGGACGGCCGGCAGATGGGCCTCCAGGGGATGATCGACGCGGTGCTCGCGGCGGCCGACTTCGAGACGCCCAAGCCGAAGCTCGACGGCCTGCTGCGGCGCCTCTCGCCCACGGACCGGCGCAGCCTCGCGGCGGCGATCTCGGTCAGCGAGCAGCCGGGCTTCGCCGAGACGGCGTTCGGCCGCGAGGTGCGCGCGGCCGCGGACGCGCTCGGCAAGGACCGGCGCGGCGTCGTGGTCGGGATCACGGGGACGGGCGGCGCGGGGAAGTCGTCCCTGT
>JAYTCP010000036.1:0-8013 GCA_043736435.1 Planctomycetia bacterium
GAAGGACGTGGTCCACGTAGACGCGGGCCTCGTCGATGGGCGGGACGCCGCGTCCCGGGTCGCCCGGGAAGATCCGCACGGGCGCGGACTCGCGGCTCACCCGGGCGTCGACCACGTCGGGGAGCTGGTCCTGCAAGTTCGTGAGCAGGCCGCGAGCGCGGTCCCACTCCCTGCGCAGCGCCGTGGGCGTGTAGACGCGCTGCGGATGGAAGACCGGAGGGTAGGGCTCCTGCTCGTAGAAGTCCCAGTCGGCGAGCAGGCTCGACCACAGATCCTGTCGCCCGTGCTGGATGGCGCGGATCAGCGTCGTCACGACCTGGCTGGGCGTCGAGGCGACGGTGGGTGGGGCGAGGTCGGGCCGGGGCAGGGACTCCTCGCCGGCGAACGCGACCCGAAGGCGATCGGTGCCGGGCACCGGGATGCTCGGTGCCTGCCTGAGGTCGATGAAGTACCCCGGGGCCGGTGCGTCGGAGGAGAGGTCGTCCGAGCGGTCGCCCACGTAGGCGGCGAACGGTTCGACGAGGAGGGCCATGACGGTGCGTCCCTTGTGCTCGACCAGCTTGGCCTCGGGGGTCACCCGTGCGTAGCAGTGGAGCTGCATGGTCAGCTCGGCCGAGTAGACGGACTTGAACTGGAAGTAGGTGTCGAAGAACCGGTCCATGAGCGGCGTGTTGCCGGGGACAATCCACCATCCGTCCGAGTCGCTGCCGAGGACGAAGTACGTGCGGCCCAGATCGGTCGTCGAGTCCCGCTCGGTCATCGGGGGAAGCTCGATCGACTTCCCTGTCCATCGCGCGAGGTTGCTCGTGATCGGATGCGGGGCGGGGAAGGTTCGGGCCCACGACGTGGACCCCTCCTGCCGGATCGCCGCGGCACGGGCCAGGCCGGTGGTCTTGGCCAGGCGGATCGACTGCGCGCCGAGCTTGCGCCACTCCTGGGAGGCCGCGGTCACCGGGACCTTCGCACCCTCGAGATTGCTGCGCACGGCCTCGTAGTCCGCGGCGACTGAGGACGCGAACCGGCCGGGGTGCTTGTCCGCGAGGAAGCGGACGCGTGCTTCGTTGCCCTCGATCCACTCCTTCAGCTCGTTGCGGTTGTTGAAGCCGGAGTTCTTGTTCCAGGCGTCGTCGAGGACGAAGGAGGCCTTCTTGGTGAAGTCCTCGTACCAGACCAGCCAGGGCTTGCCGGGAAGGCCGCTCGTCGACATCTGGTCCGGGCCGTTGTCCCCCAGGGCACGACGATCCGAGGGCGTGAGGTGGATCTTCTCGGGCACGAGCAGGCCCGGGACGGCGACCTCCCGGCCGTCGCGCAGGACGATCAGCTCGAAGGCCTCGCCCTCCATCGCCTCGGCGCGGCGCCAGAACGTCGTCTCCGCGTGGCCGCCCGGAAAGAGGCCGTTGCGCAAGGCGGTCTCGTCGAGCCGGTGCACGCCCCCGCCCAGGTAGGACGAGGCCACTCCCACGATCCGGTCGGAGATCCGGAGCGGGGAGCTCCGGAAGCTCGAGTCCCAGCCGATCCAGGTGACGCGCACCGCGACGGGCTTGCCGTAGGGCTCGGTGTCCGCGATGAGCCTCGAGGACACGTCGTCGGCCATGGCCGACGAGGCGCCCACCACCGCGAGGGCGAGGGCGCCGAAGAACGCCAGCGAGCCCGAACGAGCGCGGGGGAGCACTTCCATCCCGCGGGGTATAGAGCGGGGGCCGGGGTCGGGCAAGGGAAAGGTGTCGGAGGCCTCGCGGCGTGGACGGACCGGGCGGGTCAGGCCGTCGCGGAGGCCTCGGCCGCCCGACGCTCGGCGATCCAGGCGTCGATCTCGGCGCGGAGCTCGCGCACGATCTCGTCCTCGCGGACCTTCTTGACGAGATGGCTGCCGCGGTAGATGAACCCGGCCCCCTTGCCGGCCGAGACGGAGACGTCGGCCTCGGCCGCCTCGCCGGGCCCGTTCACGATGCAGCCCATGACGGCCACGCGGCACGGGTAGGTGAGGTCCTTCGTCGCCTCCTCGACCTTCTTCGTGAGCCCGATCAGGTCCACCTCGGCGCGCCCGCAGGACGGGCAGGCGTAGAGGTCGAAGACCGGATCCCGCAAACCGAGCGCCTGGAGGAGGACGTGCCCGACGCGCACCTCCTGGCGGTTGTCTCCGGTGATCGAGACGCGGATCGTGTCGCCGATGCCCTCGGCGAGCAGGATGCCGAACGCGGCGCTCGACTTGATCGTGCTCGGCTCGGCCGACCCCGCGTGGGTGACGCCGAGGTGGAGCGGGACGTCGCAGAGGACGGCCAGGCGACGGTTCGCCTCCACGGTCAGGGGTACGGTGTGCCCCTTGATCGAGATCAGGTAGTCGCGGAAGTGGAGGCGCTCGAAGATCTCGGCGTGGAGGAGGGCCTCGCGCACGCAGAGCTCGACCATGTCCTCGGAGCGGTCCTTCACCTCGAGGGCCTTGCGCTCGCGGATGGAGCCCGAGTTGACGCCGATCCGCATCGCGACGCCCTTGTCGCGGGCGGCCCGGACGACGCGCTCGACCTCCTCCTGGGTGCCGATGTTGCCCGGGTTGATGCGGACCTTGTCGACGCCCTGGGAGATGGCCTCGAGCGCGAGGGGGGCCGAGAAGTGGATGTCGGCGATCAGCGGGATCTTGATCCGGCGCTTGATCTCGCCGAGCACCTTCGCCTCGCGCATCGTCGGGACCGAGACGCGGACCATCTCGCAGCCCGTGGCCTCGAGCCCGACGATCTCGTCGAAGGTGGCGTCCACGTCGGCCGTGTCGCCCTTCGTCATCGTCTGCACGCGGATCGGGTTCCTCCCGCCGAGGACGAGGTTGCCCACGCGCACCTCGCGCGTCGTCCGGCGCGGCGCGAGGAAGCCCCGGGCGGAGGGCGGCGGCGCGAACGTCCCGCCGGGCCCGACCACCCGCACGCCCTTGCCGCCTTCCGTCCCCGGGGCGTCGGCTGCGCTCATGCGGACGCCGGCTCGCGGCGCACCACGTTGTAGAGCGTGTCGCGCTCGACGGGGGTGCGGCCGGCCTCGCGGATCAGGTGCTCGAGTCGCGCCACGCTGAGCGCCTGCGGGCTCTCTGCCCCCGCCATGTGGACGATCTTCTCCTCCTCGACGGTGCCGTCGAGGTCGTTGGCGCCGAAGGACAGGGCGATCTGGGCGGTCTTCTCGCCGAGCATGATCCAGTACGCCTTCACGTGCGGCACGTTGTCGAGGAGCAGGCGGGAGACGGCGACGACCCGGAGGTCGAGGCGGCCGCTGGGCCCGGGGAGGTGCGAGAGCTGCGTGTTCGCGGGGTGGAACGCCAACGGGATGAACGCCTGGAATCCGTGCGTCTCGTCCTGGAGCGCCCGGATCCGGAGCACGTGGTCGACCCGGTGCTCGTCGCGCTCGATGTGGCCGTAGAGCATGGTCGCATTGCTGCGCAGGCCCATCCCGTGGGCCTTCCGGTGGATCTCGAGCCACTCGTCCGCGTCGCACTTGTTGTCGCAGATCGCCTTGCGCACCTCGGGATCGAAGATCTCGGCGCCGCCGCCCGGCATCGAGTCGAGGCCCGCGTCGATCAGGCGGCGGAGGACGGTCTCGTGGGAGAGGTGGTGGAGGTTCTTGAAGTAGGCGATCTCGACCGCGGTGAAGCACTTCAGGTGGAGCGTCGGGAAGCGCGCCTCGAGGCCTCGAAGCATCTCCTCGTACCAGGGGAGGTCGAACTGGGGATGGAGGCCGGCCACGATGTGGACCTCGGTGGCGCCCTCGGCGACGCAGGAGGCCGCGCGCTCGTAGACGTCCTCGTGGGCCATCTCGTACGCCTCGGGGTCGTTCCCCTTCTTCCCGAACGCGCAGAAGGAACACTCCGTCGCGCACACGTTCGTCGGCTCGATGTGCCGGTTGATGTTGTAGTAGACCTTCTCCCCGTGCAGACGCTCGCGCACGAGGTCGGCCATGCGGCCCACGGCGAGCAGGTCGTCGTGCCGGTAGAGCCGCATGCCGTCGTCGAAGGAGAGGCGCTCGCCCGCGATCACCTTCGCGGCGAGGTCGGCGAGGTCCTTCGGCGTGCGCAGGCGCCTCGAAAGGGCGGCGTCGGGGGTCACGGGGCGGCCTCCTCGAGGATGTGGCTCGGCAGGATCTCGTACTGGGTCGTCCGGCGGCGCGGCTCGTAGCCCGCGTCGAGGATCAGGCGGTCCATCTCGTCGGGCGGGATGCGGTACGTCGTGCCGGCGGCCGACACCACGTTCTCCTCCATCATCGTGCCGCCCATGTCGTCGCAGCCGAACTCGAGGGCCAGCTGGCCGATCTTCGGGCCCTGGGTGACCCACGAGGCCTGGACGTGGTCGAAGCTGTCGAGGAACAGGCGGCCCACGGCGAGCGTCTTGAGGTGCTCGTGGGCACCCGACGACTTCGGGACCTTCCGCTCGAGGTTCGTGTTCGGCTTCTGGAACGGCCAGCAGATGAACGCCGTGAACCCGTGGGTCTCGTCCTGGAGCTGCCGCAGCCGGTCGAGGTGCTCGACGCGGTCGGCGAGCGTCTCGACGTGGCCGTACATCATGGTGGCCGACGTGCGCAGCCCCTGGCGGTGCGCCTCGCGCATGACGCCGAGCCACTCCTCGGTCGTCGCCTTGAGCGGCGCGATGACCTTGCGCACCCGGTCGACGAGGATCTCGGCGCCGCCGCCCGGGATCGAGCCGAGCCCCGCGGCCCGGAAGGCGCGGATGATCTCCGCGACCGGCATCCTCCAGATCTCGGCGAAGTGCGTGAGCTCGGGGGGTGAGAACGCGTGGAGGTTGATCTCGGGGAAGCGACCCTTGAGGTAGGAGAGGAGCCCCGTGTACCAGTCGATCTTCAGGTCGGGGTGGTGGCCGCCCTGGAGGAGGACCTGCCGCCCGCCCTGGGCCCGCAACTCCTCGACTCGCCGCCCCATCTGCTCGTAGGTCTGGAGGTAGCCTTCCTTGTCGCCCGGCGCCCGGTAGAACGCGCAGAACGCGCAGTACGTCACGCACACGTTGCTGTAGTTCACGTTCCGGTCGACGATGTACGTGACGACCCGCCCCGGGTGCTTGCGGTCGCGGACCGCCGTCGCGAGCGCGCCGAGGGTGAGCAGGTCGCCCTGCTCGAGGAGCAACAGGGCGTCCTCGCGGGACAGCCGGGTGCCGGCCGCCGCCTTGTCGTAGACCGCCTCGAGGGCCGGGGTCGCCGTGGTGGGCATCGAAACGCTCCTGGACCGCCCCCGAGTGTAGGGCCAGCCCCCGGGGGACCGAAGGGCTGCGCAGGCGGAGCGGGCAGTCCCCTCGGCGCCACGGGTACGCTCTCGGCCCATGGACCTCGCCGTCACCACCCTCGTCGTGAGCCCGTTCCAGCAGAACTGCCGCCTGATCGTGGATCGCGCGAGCGGCGAGGCCGTGGTCGTCGACCCGGGGGACGACGCCCCCCGGATCCTGAAGGCGATCCGGGACTCGGGGGCGAAGGTGAAGGCGCTGCTCGCCACCCACGGGCACCTCGACCACACGGGGGCCGTGGCTCCCCTGCGGGACGCGCTCCACGTGCCGTTCGGCATCCACGGCGCGGACGGGCCGATCCTCGCCTTGCTGACCGAGCACGGGGAGGTCTTCGGGATGGACGGGCTCCGGGTGCCCACGATCGATCTCGACCTCGCCGAGGTGGACACGATCCCGTTCGGCGCGGGGCTGATCCGGGTGGTCAGGACGCCCGGGCACACGCCCGGCGGTTGCACGTTCCTCTTCGGGGAGACCGGGCGGACGGGCCTGTTCGGCGACAGCCTGTTCCACCTGAGCGTCGGGCGCACCGACCTCGGGGGGGATCCCGTGGTCTACGCGAAGACGATCCGCGACGTCATCCTCCCGATGCCCGACGACACGAAGGTCCACTCGGGCCACGGCCCCTCCTCGAGCATGGCCATCGAGCGGCGGGACAACCCGTTCTTGAACGGCGAGCTCGACCTGGGCTGCCCGGATCTGCCGCTGTGACCGGCGCGCATGCGCCCCGTCACTCGGACAGCAGGCGCAGGACGAGCGTGCGCACCGCGGGGACCAGCCGCGCGACGCCCACCGGATCGAGGTGGTCGAGGTCGTCCCCCGCCGAGTTCATGGTCCCATAGTCGCTCGCCCAGAACGTGACCGCGGGGATCCCCCGCAGGTGGAAGGGCCAGTGGTCGCTGCCCTCCGCGTAGGCGAACGCGTCGAGGTCGCGGCCCAACCGGAGGCCCGGGCCCTCGAGCGCGGCGACGGCCTTCCCGGCGAGGTCGGGCACCTTCGAGAGCCCGATCACGTGCACCTCGTCGCCCTTCACCCGGCCCACGCTGTCCAGATTCACGACGGCCTTCACGTCGAAGCGCTCGAGGAGCAAGGGCGCGAGCGCGCGGGAGCCGAGGAGTCCCTGCTCCTCGCCGTCGAAGAAGCACACGACCAGCCCCCGCTTCGGGCCCGGACCCTTCGCGAGCGCGTCCTTCAGGCCTTCGATGGCCGCGAGCACGCACGCGACGCCCGATCCGTTGTCGTCGGCGCCGCGGTGGAGGACCCCATCGACGGTGCCGAACGAGTCGTAGTGGGCCGACAGGACCACGACGGGCGGCTTCTCCGTGGGCAGCCCGGGGGGCATCCAGCCGTACACGACGTTCGTCCCGCCCTTGCCGGCGGCCCACGTCGCGCGCTCGGGCCCGAACTTCACGGCAAAGTCCACCTTCAGCACCGCGGGGGCGCGGTCGAGCCGTTCGTACGCGGCGTCCTCGAGGAGGAGCACGGGGAGGGGAAGGGGGGGCGCGCCCGCGGACGCGCGCGCGCGGCGGCCGGAGATCCACGAGCGCACGTCGGGGCGCGGGCGCGGCTTGCCGTCGCGGCCGGGCTTGCCGAGCTCGCCCTCGGAGGCCGGCGTGAGCGCGTTCGGCGCGTCGAGGAACGGCGCGAGGCCTTCGCGGGCGGCGGGGGACGGCACCACGAACAGGGCCGCCGGGCTCGCCGTCGCGAGCTGCTTGAAGAACCGGGCGAGTCCCTCGGGAGACGTGTCGGGGAGCCTTCCCGGGAGCGGCACGCCGGCCGCCTCGCCGAACGCGAGGGGCGACCCGAGCTCGCGCTCCGCCGAGTTGAACAGGGGCCGGAACGCGTGCTCGAGGACCTCGGTGTCGTTCGCGGTGGTGAGGACCAGGTCTCGCTTCGACAGGAGGTCCGCGACGCCGAGGGGGAACTCCGTCGGGACGTCGGTCTTCGTGAAGCCGGCCGCCTGGAGCCGCTCCTCTAGCATCGTGCGGACAAGGGCGTGCCCCGGCGTGCCGGGCGCGCGGCCCGCCGCCAGGTCGGAGGCGAGGAACGCGAGCGTCTTCAGGAGGGTCGGGCCCGCGTCCGCGTCGGGGAACGTGGCCACGTCGCGGCGGGTGCCGCCGGGCAGGCGCGAGAGGAAGCCGCGGGCGACCGGCGTGCGCTTGCCCGCCTCGAACACGACGTACTGGTCCCAGCCGTAGTAGCTCAGGTAGTGCGAGCGGGCCGCAGCCTCCTCGGACAGGGCCGAGAACCACGTGCACGGGACGCCGTCCACGTCGCCCGAGAAGAGGATCGAGTGCTTGCCGCCCTCGAAGCGCCGGCCCGCGATCTCGATGGCCCCGGGGGAGACCGTGACCTGCGGCTTCGCCACGCCCCGAGGCCACGTCCACCCGTCGCCCTCGCCGATCACCTGCAGGCGGACGGCCGGCCGCGCGGGCGCCGGGGCGTCCAGGATCCCGGGCTCGAGGGCCTCGAGCCCCTTCTCCGACGCGAAGCGCGCGGCGATGGGGGCGAACGCCTGGTCCCCGCCCTTGCGCATCACGACGCCCTTGCCGGTCTCGATCGTGCGGTTGAGGCACGAGGGGAGGTCGGCGTCGGCGATCCGGCGCAGCGCGTCGTAGTCGGGGTCCACCTCGAGGCTCTTCGGCAGCGAGGGCCACGTGCCGAGGAAGACGCCGCTCCGCCCCTCGACGCGGACCTGACCCGCGGGCTTGCCGTCCACCTCGACCGCGAGGTCGACCGTGGGCCACGGGGC
>JAYTCP010000037.1:0-3671 GCA_043736435.1 Planctomycetia bacterium
AACTTCGACGGATCGAGCTGGATGCCGCCCTTCCCGCCTCCGAACGGCAGTCCCGCGAGCGAGCACTTCCACGTCATCCAGTTCGCGAGCGCCTTCACCTCGTCGAGATGCACCTGCGGGTGGTAGCGGATGCCGCCCTTGTAGCAGCCGAGGATGTTGTTGTGCTGGATCCGGTAGCCCTTGAAGAGCGCGTAGGTCCCGTCGTCCATGCGGACCGGGAAGTTGACCGTGATCTCGTTCTTCGGCTGGGAGAGGATGGTGCGCAGGTCCCGGTCGAGGTCCATGGTGTCCGCCGCCCTGGTGAACTGGGCCGTGGCCATCTGGTAGAGGTTCTCGAAGCCCTCCACGGCGATGGGGGTGGCGACGGCGGCGGGTGCGGGGGCGGGTGCGGGGTTGGGCACGAGGGCGGCTCCTCGGAAGGGACGATGCGGTGATCGGCAACAGCGGGAAGGAGAGCCTAGCGGAGGCGCCCCGAGCGTCCACCAAACCGGGCACCCTGCTCGTCGGAACCGCCGGCTTCCACTATCCGGACTGGATCGGTCCGGTCTTTCTCCCCGGCGCGGGGCGCGGGGGTCGTCCCCATCCCCTGTCCCTCCTGTCGCGCTGGGTCGACCTCCTCGAGGTGAACGTCTCCTTTTACCGGATCCCGTCCCCGGAGATGGCCACCGGATGGCTCGCCCGCACCGCCGCCCGCCCCGGATTCCGTTTCACGGCAAAGCTCTGGCGCGGGTTCACCCACGGCCCCGAGCGCGCCACCCGCGGCGACCTCGCGGCCTACCAGCGCTTCCTGCGGGCACTCGAGGCCGACGGCCGGCTCGACGCCGTCCTCGTCCAGCTTCCCCCCTCCTTCCGGGCCACCTCGCGCTCGGAGGCCTACGTGCGGCGCCTCCGGGACCACTTGGAGGGTCGGCCGCTCGCGGTGGAGCCCAGGGACGCCTCCTGGGACCGCGACGAGGTGCGCGCGTCGTTTCGGGACGCGGGGATCGCCTGGGTCGTCGCGGACCTGCCGCCCGGGCCTCGCTCGGTGCCGCCGGACGACCATGTGACGGCGCCGCTCGCCTACCTCCGGCTGCACGGGCGCAGCCCCGACTGGTACGTCCCGCGGGTCGGTCGGGATCGGCGCTACGACCACCTGTACGGGCCCGACGACGTGCGGGCCTTCGCGGAGCGGATCGCCGCGCTGCGTCGCCGGGCCGAGCGCGTCGTCGTCGTCGCCAACAACCACCCGTCCGGCAAGGCCCTCGTGAACGCCATCGAGCTCCGGGCCGCGTCCGGGGCTCCCGAGGTCCTCGCGCCCGCGTCGCTGATCACCGCCTTTCCCCGCCTCGCGGCCGTCGCGAAGCCGGACCCCCTCGATCCCCGCGCCTCCCCCCGCGTGGACGGGGCGGACCCCGGCTGCTTCAATCTCGGGGAGCCGCCCCCGTGACATTCCTCCCCTCCCCTTTCGACAGGCCCCGGGCCTCCGGGACTCCCTCCTGATGTGCCCCGTCCGTCTCTCGGTCGTCGGGCCCGAGCCCACCCGCGTCCCGGTCGTGGAGGACCCCTTCTGGATCGGCAGGGATCCGGGCTGCGACCTGTGCCTCTGGGACCTGCGCGTCTCCCGTCAGCATGCGAAGGTCGTCAAGGCCCACGGCGAGTACGTGATGTCCTCGGAGGGGCGCAACGGCGTCTTCCTCAACGGCCAGCGGGTCCCGGTCATCAGCCTGCGCCACGGCGACCAGATCCTGCTGACCCCCCCGGACATGCCCGACCCCGTGACCCTGCGCTTCGAGAACGAGCTCGAGGGGACGTTCGTCGCCCCGGGCACGTCGCTCTCGGCGGCCTGGTTCGAGCTGGAGAAGGCCAAGGGGGAGGGGCTCGGCCTCGTCGGGCGGTACGAGCTGAAGGGCCTGATGACCGAGACGCCGGCCGGTCCGCGCCGCGGCGTGAGCCTCGAGACGGGCCTCGAGGTCGTCCTGAAGGAGTTCTCCCCCGTGGCCGTCGGCGCCCCCGCCGACGCGTGGTTGCGCTTCATCACCGCGGTGGCCGGGGTCAGCCACCCGTCCCTCGGCCGCGTGGTCGACGGAGGGGTGAGCCCCGCCGACGGCCTCGCCCTGCGGTGGCTCGCTCTCGAGCCCGTGCTGGGCCGCGACGCCGCGCTGCGCATCGCCGAAGGGCCCCAACCCCTGCTGACGGTCGTCTCCCGCGCGCGCGCGCTGGCGGCCGCGCTTCATCTCCTCCACAGCCGCGGCGTGGTCCACGGAGGGCTGGTGCCGGAGAACGTGATCCTCAGGCCGGACGGCGGGGCCTCGCTCGTCGGCTACGGGCGCGCCTTCCTGCGCCGGGACGGACGGCTGGGCCCGGTGGCGGACTCGAGCGGCCCCGACTATCTCGCGCCCGAGCTCCTGCGCCCCGGGACGATCCCGAGCCCCGCCTCCGACGTCTTCGGCCTCGTCGCGGTCACCGTGGGGATGGCGACGGGCAGGTCGCCGTTCGAGCGCGCCCTCGACGGAGGCCGCGGCCCCCGCCGCGGCCCCGCCGCGAACGCCGAGCCGATGCCCGCGGCCCTGTCCGACCTCCTCTCCCGCGCGCTCGCCGACGATCCCGTCGGGCGCCCCACCGCCGAGGACGTCGGGCAGGCGCTCGCGTACGTCGAAGCCACGCTTCGACCGTCCTCCTGAAGGGCCCGCCGTGTCCGACGTCGTCCTGCGCGGAGGCCCGCCGGTCCATCCGTGGGTCTACAGCAAGCGCATCCAGGCGGTGGACGGCCGCCCGACGGACGGGGACGTCGTGCGCCTGCGTACGCGCGAGGGGCGGCCCTGCGGGTGGGGGTTCTGGCACGGCAAGTCGCTCATCGCCGTGCGGGTCCTGTCGTACCTGCCCGAGCGCCCGCCGGACGAGGCCTGGCTCGTCGAGCGTGTCCGGGCGGCCGCCCGGCTGCGCACGGTCGACCTGCGACTGCCCGACGTCACCGACGCATGGCGCGTGGTGAACGCGGAGGGCGACGGTCTCTCGGGGCTCGTGGTCGATCGCTACGGCTCCGTGGCCGTCGCGAGCCTGTTCAGCCTGGGATGGTGGCGACGCTTCGCCGAGCTCGAGACGGTGCTCAAGGCCGAGCTCGGCGTCGAGCGGGTGGTGGCGCGGACCGACGAGAAGACCTCGGGCATGGAGGGCTTCCGCATCGACCTGCCCCGCGGGGTGCCCCGCGTCGAGGTCTCCGAGCGGGGGACGCGCTACCTCGTCGAGCCGGCGCGTGGCCAGAAGACCGGGTTCTTCCTCGACCAGCGCGACCACCGCGACCTGATCGCCCGGCTCGCCAAGGGGCGGCACGTGTTCGACGGGTTCACGTACACCGGTGGCTTCGCGCTCGCCGCGGCGACGCGCGGGGCGCCCGCTTCGGTCGTCGCGATGGACCTCGACGAGGAGGCGCTCGACGTCGGGCGCGCCAACGCGAAGCGCAACGGCGTGGAGGTCGAGTTCCGGCACGGGGACGTGTTCGACGCCCTGCGTGCGTTCGCGGCGGGCCCGCCGGGCGAGCGCCCGGACCTGCTCGTGGTCGACCCCGCGAAGTGGGCGCGCGACCGCGCGGGCCTGCAGGCCGCCATCGCTAAGTACCGCGACCTGAACCGGCTGGCGCTCACCGCGGTCGCCGACGGCGGCCTCATCCTCTCGTGCTCGTGCTCGGGGCTCGT
>JAYTCP010000038.1:0-1513 GCA_043736435.1 Planctomycetia bacterium
GTGGAGCCCGGCGGCCACGCGGAGGGCGCCGGGCACGCCGAGGCGGGCGGGAATCGAGTGGAGGCCCTCGCGGCGGTCCACCTCGGCGTCCTGGCAGGCGTAGATCACGTCGAAGCCCGACACCCAGAGGACCACCGCCGCGCCGAGGAGGACGGGGATCCACAGGTTGCCCCCGAGACCGCCGGCTCCCGCGACCCACGCGCCGAGCGGGGAGAGCCCGAGGGCGAGGCCGACGCCGAAGTGGGCCGCCCACGTGAAGCGCTTGAGGAGGCTGTAGCCGAGCAGCACGGCGAGGACGAGCGGCGAGAGGGCGAGGGCCGTGCCGTTGATGCGCCACGCGGCGAACAGGAAGACGGCGACGCAGACGACGGTGAACGTGACGGCGAACGGGACCGACAGGGAGCCGACGACCAGGTGGCGCTTCGCCGTGCGGGGATTGCGCGCGTCGACGTCGCGGTCCGCGATGCGGTTGAAGGCCATCGCCGCGCTGCGGGCGGCCACCATGGCGAGCAGCACGAAGCCGAGCAACGCGAGGGGCGGCACGCCGCCGGAGGCGAGCACGAGGGAGAGCATCGCGAACGGCAGCGCGAACACGCTGTGCGAGAAGCGGATCATCTCGAGCGCGAGACGGAGCCGCGCGAAGCCCCGGGCGGAGGGCAGCGTGGGCGCGCCGTCGACCATGGCCGTGCTACGTCCCCCAGCGCCGGATCAGGTCGCGCCGGACGCCGAGGCGGTCGAAGATCTTCTGGACGACGAAGTCGACGAGGTCGTCGAGCGTGGTCGGTCGGTGGTACCAGCCCGGCATGGCCGGGAGGATCGTGGCACCCGCCTGGGAGAGCCTGAGCATCGTCTCGAGGTGGATCGTCGACAACGGCGTCTCGCGCGGCACGAGCACCAGGGTGCGCCGCTCCTTGAGCGCCACGTCGCACGCGCGTTCGAGCAGGTTCGTGCTGGCGCCCACCGAGACGCGGCCGAGGAGCCCCGTGCTCGCCGGGCAGATCACGGTGCCGTCCACCGGGAAGGTGCCCGACGCGATGTCGGCCCCGATGTCCTCCGGCACCCGGTAGCGGATCGAGGGGACCGCGGCGGCGCCGAACAGCCCGGCCAGGTCGGGCCTGCCGACATCGCACGGGACGCCCAGCTCGACCGGGAACAGCTTCTCGAGGCTCCGGCTCATCGTGAGGTAGACCTCGACGCCGGCCTCCGCGAGGCGCGTGACGAGACGCTGCCCGTAGACGGTGCCGCTCGCGCCGGACATGCCCACGACGATGCGCATGGGGACGGAGTGTACGGAGTCGGAGGGAGGCCCGGGCGTTTCGGCGGGGCGTTCCGGCCGGGTCGGGGACGGGGCTCGCCGGCCCGACCAACTCGTGAAGAACGGGGCCGCGTGGCGCTCCGACCGCAGGGGAGGCCCCCAACCTCGTTCCTTCATGACCAGGTCGGGCTAGGATCCCGGGATGGCAGCGCGCCCCCTCCGCGACCTCCGCGAGTACCTCGACCTCCTCCGCGCGCG
>JAYTCP010000039.1:0-1897 GCA_043736435.1 Planctomycetia bacterium
GACCAGCCGACCGTCGCGGTGAACGCCCCGAACCACGTGAGCCGACGGGGGCTGCCGCCGTCGAGGTCGAGCACGTACGCCTCGGCCGGGCCGTCGTCGCGGCCCGTGAAGGCGAGGCGGCGCCCGTCCGGCGACAGGACCGGGAAGGTCGAGGTGCCGGGACCCGCCGTCAGGCGGCGCGGGCGCCCGCCGTCCGCCGAGACCTGCCAGAGATCGTCCTCGCTCACGAAGACGACGGTGTCCCCGGCGATCGTCGGATGGCGGTAGTACCCGGGTTCGAGGGCCATGCGGCGTCACTCCAGGCCCGCCACGGCGCGGGCAGGGGGCCATTCAAGGGGGGCCCTCCCAAGGACGCCACCGAAAGGACCGACCGTGACGGGCCGATCCCTGCCCGTCGGGATGGCAGGTGCGGCGCGAACGCCACCGGGGGGACAGCCCGGTGTGCCCCCGGGAGCCCGGGAACGATGCCTGCGCGCGCTACGGGACGCGCGTGGCGGCGTCGAGGTCGAGGATGCCGGCCCCGAGCAGGCCGGAAAGCGTCGGGTTCGCGGCGGCGACGGAGCGCGCGTGGTCGGTCAGGTGCCTCGCCACGTCGTCGGGCGCCGGCAGCGGCTGGTCGGCGGCCTTGAACAGGGCGGCCGCGCCTGCCACGAGGGCCGTGCTGAACGAGGTCCCCGACCACCGCGCGGTGCGGAAGAACGCGACCGGATGCGCACCCACGAGGTCGATCCCCGGCGCGACGAGGTCGATCGCCTCGCCGCACGAGGAGAAGGGCGCCTTCGCGTCGGTGGCGCCGACGGCCGCCACGGCCAACGCGTCGGACTGCTTCGCGGGGAAGTCGACGATCTGGATCTGACGGTTGCCGCCGCTGGCGACGACGACCACGCCGACCGCCCGCGCGTTCGCGACGGCCTGCTTGATGAAGTTGAGCTCCTGCGCCACGCCCGCGCTCAGGTTGATCACCTTCGCGCCGTGGGACACGGCGTAGCCGATCGCGAGGCCGATGGAGCTGGCCGTGCCGCCGTTGTCGCTGTTGAGCGCGCGGATCGGGAGGATGCGGGCGCCGGGCGCCACGGCGAGGACGAGACTCGCCACGAACGTCCCGTGGCCGACGCCCTCGTCGATCAGCCCGTCGCGATCGTCGTCGATCCCGTTGCCCACGTCGCTCGGATTCGCGTCGCCGTCCACGAAGTCGTAGCCGCCCGGGGCCACGTGCCCCACGATCAGCGGGTGGCTCGCGTCGAGGCCCGTGTCGATGACCGCGACGATCACCCCCTGGCCGGTGTAGCCCCTCAGGTGAGCGAGGTAGGCGCCGATGCGGGCGAGCGCGGGCTGCGTGCCCACGCTGGCGACCGGGTCGTCGGCGAAGGCCGGGATCGTGAGGCCACCGCCCTCGGGGAACGCGACCTCGTCGGAGTCTTCCTCGGCGTCCTCGACCTCGAGCTCGTCGTCCATGTCCTCGAGGAAGTCCGCCTGGGAGACGCCTGCGGGGATCTCGACCAGGTAGTAGTCGGTCCCTTCGACCGGACCGATCACGGTCGCGCCCTTGTCGTCGCAGAGATCCTCGAGGTCGCCGAGGCTCGTGGCATTTACGACGATGCGCGTGGCCGCGGAGGAGGGGGTCCCGCCGTCCCCGGAGGGCGTGCCGCCCGACCCGGCCCCGCCGCAGGCGGCGAGCAGGAGGGCGAGGCCGGCGAGGCCGCCGGATCTTACGAACGAGCGGGAACGGGGGGTCATGCGGGAACTCCAGAGCAGCGGAACGCGAGCACGGCACCCAGGTGGCCGACCTCGGCACCCCCCCGGGCCAAGGCCTCACCGAACGCCAAGTCAGCGAAGTCAGTATGGCCCTGTTTCCGGGTCCCGTGGAACAGGGCCATGAGGCGGGCGGCGGCCTCAT
>JAYTCP010000040.1:0-5210 GCA_043736435.1 Planctomycetia bacterium
TCTCACCAAAAGTCTCTGAGACTTTTGGTTAGAGGTTGCCCGGGCGCGGGGATCGGCGGAGGACGAAGCAGCCGGGGGGTGAGCGGCGGCCGCGGACGCGTCGGCGGGGACGGGCGGGGCTGTCTTGCCGGGGGCGCGTTCGGATACGATGGGACGAATGCTCGACGAACGAGCCCTCGTCCTGAACCGCTCCTGGACGCCGATCTCCACCACGTCGGTGCGCCGGGCGCTCGTCCTGGTCGTGCGCGGCGCCGCGGGCGTCGTGCACCCGGAGACGTTCCACGTCCACTCGTGGGACGACTGGCTCTGCGGCGCGCCCGTCGACCGGCCCGTGCTCCGCGGGTTCGGGATCGAGGTGCGCCTCCCCGAGGTGATCGCCCTGCGCCACTACGACGGCTACCCCGTCCGGGGCGTGGCCTTCACGCGCCGCAACGTCTACCGCCGCGACGGGTTCAGCTGCCAGTACTGCCGCCGCCGGCCGGGCCTCGAGGATCTCACGATCGACCACGTGATCCCAAGGTCCCGCGGCGGGGGCAGCACGTGGGAGAACTGCGTGACCGCCTGCCGCCCCTGCAACACCCGCAAGGCGAACCGCCTCGCGCACGAGATCGACCTCTACCTCGCGAGGAAGCCCGTCGCGCCGCGCTGGCCCGGCGGCCTCGACCCCGCCTCCGTCCGCGCTCGCCCGGCCTGGCACCGGTTCCTGCCCGCGTCCGCCCTCGCGGTCGGCGCGTAGGCGCTCGCGTGCCGGGTCGGCGCGGCCAGGAGACGTTCCCCTGTCCCGCGTGCGGCAAGCCCGTGCCGGAGGGGGCGATCTCCTGCCGCGCGTGCGGCGCCGACGAGGCGACGGGCTGGAAGGAGGACGCCGAGACCGAGACGCAGGAGCTCGACCTCGAGCAGTCGCTCGACGACGAGCGCTACGAGGAGTTCCTCAAGGAGGACCTGGGCCGGGGCACGATCGAGCCCACGCCGCCGCGCACGGGCAGCTGCCTCCTCATCGTGGTCGCGGTGCTCGCGGTCGCGATCCTCCTCGCGTGGCTGACGCACGACCCCAAGCGATGACCGACACGCCTCCCCCCGCCGCGCCCGCCGTCCCGCCCGCCGCCGCTCCCGACGGCGACCGCCGCGCCATCGTCTCGTGGGCGCTCTACGACCTCGCGAACACGATCTACAGCGCGATCGTCGTCACGCTGTTCCTGCCCGGCTACGTGAAGTCGCAGTACGGCGACGTCGCTCCCCTCGGTCGCGCGACCGCCATCACGCTCCTCCTGTCGGGTCTCGTGTCGCCGTGGCTAGGAGCCATCGTCGACCGCACGGGCAAGGCCCGCCGCGGCCTCGACGTGAGCACGTGGGTGTGCACGCTCGCGAGCGCAGCGCTCTGCTTCGTCGCGCCTCTCGGTCTCTGGCCCACCCTGCTCTGCTACGGCGTCTCGCTGTTCGCCTACCAGGCGGCGCTCACGTTCTACAACGCCCTCCTGCCCGCGGTCGCGCCCCCGCACCGCCGAGGGTGGGTCTCGGGCCTCGGCACGGGGCTCGGCTACCTCGGCATCCCCATCGCGGTGCTGATCGCGTTGAGGGTGAAGGGCACGGCGCTCGGCATCCCGGGCACGTTCCTCGTCTCTGCCGTCCTCATGACGATCGGGACGATCCCGCTGTGGCTCCACGTGAGGGACGCCCCACGGCCGCCCGAGGGTGCGGCCGGGCCGACGGGCTCGGGTGCCGGGGCCGCGGCCCGCCGCTCCGGCCTCGTCGACACGCTCCGCGACCTCCGTGGCCGGCCGCTCCTCGCCCTGTTCCTGCTTGCGAACTTCGTCTGCGTCGACGTCACGAACACCCTGATCCAGTACGCGGCGTACTACTACGAGAAGGGCGAGGGGCTCACCCAGGACCAGACGGGCTACGTCGTGATCGCGCTGTCGATCACCGCGCTCGTCGGTGGCCTCGTCATCGGGCGCCTCGCCGACCGCCGCTCCCCGACGAGGCTCTACCTCGTCTGCGGGGCCGGGCTCCTCCTCGCCCTTCTCGGCGTCGCGTTCTTCCCGAGGCAGTGGGTCCCGCGCATCGGCCTCGTGATCGGGGGCGGCGTCGCGGCGGCGGCCATCTGGAGCATCGGTCGCCAGATGCTGATGCGGCTCGCGCCGCCCGAGCGCCAGGGGGCGTACTTCGGCCTCTACGGCGTCACCGTGAAGGTGAGCATCCTCGGCACGTGGCTGTTCTCCGAGATCTCGGACCGGTGGAGCTTCAGGCCCGCGATCCTCGTCGAGGCGGGCATGCTCGTCGTGGGGCTGCTCCTCTTCTGGAAGCTCGATCGACGCCTCGTCGCGGAGGGGCTCGCGTGACGGGCATCGCGGACGAACGGATCCTGCGCGTGTTCGGGGAGCGACTCGCCGCGGGCCCGACCGACGTGGTGGACCTCTTCGCGGCGGCGCGGAGCACGGGCGCGGAGATCCCCGTCGGGGAGGAGGGAGGCCTCCACGCGCTCCTGCGTCGTCTCGTCCGCGCGGGCAGGGCGCGCGTCGTCGGTCGCGGGCCGCTCGGGGGTGCGGTCTACGCGGGCCCCGCCGCCCCAGGAATCGTCCCCTCGACCGGCGCGTCGAGCGCGCGGGGGGTGCCGCCCGCGTCCGCCCCCACGGTGCCGCCGCCGTCGTCGCGCGCCGACTCGCGTCTGGCGCTGCGCACGGCGGCGGGCGCGCGCGATCCCGCCGAGCAGGGACGCGTCACGAGCGACGTCCTCGCACACCTCGCGGCGCTCGGCGCGGGCGCGGCGAGGCGGTTCGGGCCCGCCAAGCGCGCGCGGGCGCTGCTCGCGCGAGAGGACCGCGGGAGCCAGGGGACGTGCGTCGCGCAGACGGCGTGGGAGCGCCTCCGGCGCGGGGTGCGGCTCGAGGGGCTCTCCGTCGCGGGCACGCTCGGCGTGATGGCGATCCTGTACGTGTTCGTCGCCGAGTTCCGCGTGATCCCCACGCACAGCATGGAGCCGGTGCTCGAGCCGGGCGACCGGCTCCTCGTGCGCAAGCTCGGCGGGCACCAGGTGCCCGACCGGTGGAGCGTCGTCGTCTTCCGGCGTGGGGACGGCAGGCCGCTGGTGAAACGCGCGGTGGGGCTGCCGGGAGAGCGGATCGACCTCGAGAACGGCGACGTGCTCGTGGACGACGAGCGCCTGCGCAAGCCCCCCGAGGTCGCACAGGCCGTGCGCGAGCCGCTCGTGCGCGCGCGCGCGGACGCACCCGAGGGCGACGAACGACGCATCGGTGCCCCCGCATGGGAGCAGGTGTCGCCACCGAGCACGGGGGACGCTGGCGCGACCGTGTGGCGCTACGCGCGCGGGCTGTTCGCCGACGACCCGGTCTACCTCGACCCCGCGGGCCGCCCCGAGCCGCGGTCGATGCCGCGCCCGCTCGTCCACGACGTGTACGTCACGATCGCGAGCGACGACCTCCGCAAGGCCGAGGTGTGGATCGAGTTCGTCGACGAGGAGGGCCGGCCGGCGAACGGTCGGCGCGCGGTCGGATGGCGGGGGGGGCCCGATCCCGCGCTCGTGGTCGTGGCGGCCGACGGCACGGAGACCGGGACCCCCATGGCGCTCGGGGCGGGCCCCGGATCCCTGCGGGGGGAGGTCACGCTCTCCTACGTGGACGGGGTCCTTCATGCCGAGGCGCCGGGGGCGGACGCCGAGTCCAGGATGGCCCTGCCGAAGGGCCACGCCCGCGTGTCGGTCGCCGGGGTCACGTCGGTCGCCATCGACCGGGACGTCCACTACACCGACCAGGGGCAGTTCGGGATCGACCCCGCCTTCCAGATCCCCGAGGGGTACGTCTTCTTCCTCGGCGACCACTCGAGCAACAGCGAGGACTCGCGCTTCCGCGCCGTGGGCCCGATCCCCCTCGAGAACCTGATCGGGCCGGCCATCTTCCGGGTGTGGCCCCCCGTGCGCATCGGCCGGGTGCGGTAGGGCGGGTGCGGTAAATGGCACGGAAGCCTGGGGGGCCCCCGGTGTGGGCCTGCCGGGAGAACCGGGGGGTAGGATGCCCCGGTCGCGCGACTCTGGGCCCCGGGAGGGGTTCCAACCTTCGGACGCACCCCCTCAGCCATGTCCGACCCTGACCAGCGGCTGATGTGGAGCTTCCAGAAGGGAGACGTCTCCGCCTTCGAAGTGCTGGTCCACAAGTTCCAAGGGCCCGTGCTGTCCTTGGTGCGCCGCTACCTCGGCTCCAAGAGCGCCGGGGTCGAGGACGTGGCCCAGGAGGTGTTCGTCCGGATCTACCGGTCGAAGCACACCTACGAGCCCAAGGCGAAGGTCTCCACCTGGATCTACCGGATCACCGTGAACACCTGCCTCAACGAGATCCGCCGCCTCGGCGCCGACAAGAACCGGCGCGTGGGCGGATTCACGGCCATCTTCGGCGGGAAGGGGGGCGGGGAGAGCGAGTCGGACGAGGGCGCCTCCGTGGCGCTGGCCGACCCGCGCGCGGGCACGCCGCCGGAGGGCATGGCCGCGAACGAGCTCGCGCAGCATGTCCGCGACGCGATCGACGGCCTGCCCGAGCAGCAACGCCTGGCGGTGGTCCTCAGCCGCTACCACGGCCTGCCCTACGAGGACGTGGCCGACAGCATGGGGACGACGGTGCCCGCGGTGAAGAGCCTGCTCACGAGGGCGCGCGAGAACCTGCGCAAGGCGCTCACGCCCTACGTGACGGGCGAGACCGTAGAGGCGGAGACCACGGAAGCCACGGACGCGACCGGGAGTGACGACGATGACCTCTGAAGATCCCCGCAACGACCCCGATGGTGTCCGGCGTTCGGACTCCGAGGAGGCGCGCCGCATCTGGGCCGCCCTCGGTGCCTACGCCGATGAACCGGTGCCCGAGGGCTTCGCGGACCGCGTGATGGCGCGGGTGCGCCCGGAGGCGGACGGGCGCCCTGCTCTGCGCGTCCTCGCGGGAGGCCGTCTCCGCGGGCTCGCCATCGCCGCATCCCTGGTCGCCGCGGTCGGCGCCGGCATCCTCGTCTCGCAGCGCTTCCTATTGCCCGCATCGACGCCCGTCGCGGCTCCCACCGCCGCCCTCGAAGCCGTGCCCGCCGACCTGCTCGACAACGAGGGGCTCGTGACCCTCGCCTCCCTCCCCGACGCCGACTTCGAGGCCCTGCTGTTGCCCGACCTCGCCGATGCGGAGGCCCTGGACACCAAGTGATGCGTGCTCGGTCCCTGC
>JAYTCP010000041.1:0-9798 GCA_043736435.1 Planctomycetia bacterium
GGAAGCCCCAGGCCTGCGCGACGTGGATCGCGCCCGAGCCGGGACACCGGTGCCGCACGCGGAAGCGAGTCCCGCCCTGCTCGGGTGCCAGCTCGAACTCGACGTGCTCCCGGCCGAACTCGAACGCGACCAGGCGGTCGGCCTCGAATCGGGTGAAGCGCGTCTCGAGGGTGCCGCCCGAGAACCACGTGAAGACGAGCCGCCCTTCGGGCCGCGGGTCGGACTCGGCCGCCTTGGGCCACCAGCCCGCCAGCTCCTGGGGGCGCGTCACCGCCGCGAACACCCAGGCGGGGGGGCACGCGATCCAGACGTCGTCCTCGATGAGATGGTCGTTCGGGTCGGGCATGGGGTCGGGGGCGCAGTGTAGCCCGGGGGGCGGGTGCCCCCGCCGACGGCCTTCACCCCGACGCCCCCCGCCGGGTAGCCTCCTGCCTTCGTTCGCCGGAGAGGTTCCCTCATGTCCCACGGTGGTTCGCGGCGCGTCGTGCTCCTGGCCCTCGGGGCGAACTTCGGGATCGCCCTGGCGAAGCTCGGGGCGGCCATCGTCACGGGCTCCGGCTCGATGCTGGCGGAGGCCATCCACTCGTTCGCCGACTCCGGCAACCAGGCCCTCCTGCTCGTGGGCGACAGCCGCGCCCGGCGCCCCGCGAGCGAGCGCCACCCCATGGGCTACGGCCGCGAGGCGTACTTCTGGGCGCTCCTCGTCGCGGTGCTCCTGTTCACACTCGGCGGCGTGTTCTCCGCCTACGAAGGGGTGCACAAGCTGCGCCACCCGGAGGGGCTCACGAACGTCGTCGTGGCGGTCGCGGTGCTCGTCCTGGCCATCGGGCTCGAGGGCTTCAGCTTCCTGGCCGCCTGGAAGGAGGTCAACCGCGTCCGGGGTTCGAAGCGACTCTTCGCCTGGGCCCGCGAGACGGGCGACGTCAACCTGCTCGTCGTCGCCTTCGAGGACCTGGCCGCCCTCATCGGCCTCTTCGTGGCCCTGCTGGCCGTGCTGCTCACGTGGATCACGGGCAACCCCTTCTTCGACGCGGCAGGTTCCTGCGTGCTCGGTGCGCTCTTGCTCTACGTCGCGGTCTTCCTGGGAGCCCAGGTGCGCCGCCTGATCACGGGGCACAGCGTGGGACCGGAGCTCCGGGCCACGCTCGAGGAGGTCTGGAAGGCGAACGGCTTCCGCGTCGTCCGGCTGGTCGCCGTCTGGGCGGGACCGCACCAGATGACCGTGGCCACCAAGGTCTGCCCGGAAGACCCGTCCATCTCCGCGCTCGCCCTGATCGAGCGCCTGAACGCCGCCGAGAACGCCGTCCGCGGGCGCCTGCCGGAGGTGACCATGCAGTTCTCGGAGCCCGACCAGGTGGACTGACGTCCAGGGTGCGTTCCGAGGGCGGCCCCCTTGGGGCCTACGGCCCCGCCGCCCCCGCCATTCCGCCTACGGGATCGTCTCCACCGCCGTTGCGCCGAACCTGAAGCGCCGGTAGCCCTGCTCGCCGACCCAGACGACGTCGTCCGTCACGGGGTCGATCGAGAGCGCGTCTCCGCCCATGCCGTCGGTCTCGGCGGGCATCTGCGAGATGCGTCCGGTCGCCACCTCGAAGCCGTGAAGCCGCGTCCCTTTGCTCTTCAGCACGAGGTACGCCTTCCCGACGAGCACGATCGCGTCGAACTTGTCCGCGCAGGGGATGCGACGCAGCCTCTCGCCGTCGAGGCGCTCGGGCGTCCCGACCGGCGAGAGCGCGAACACGCCGCCGGGTCCCGCCGCCATGTCCCGCACGTTCCAGTAGAGCTTGCGCACCGTGACGTCGCCCGTGCGCCCGTCCACGTCCATCACGGCGAACTTCGACGACACGGCGCTGAGAGCCCCGGGCCCCACGGCCTCGGAGCCGGCCTTCGGCGTGCCCGGCTGGTGGATGACGGCCACGTACCGCCCCTTCGCCGCATCGACCGGCCCCAGCGAGAACCGCGTCGCCTTCTCCGAACCGAGGAACGACGAGGGTGGTGCGTCCTTCCCGGCGCGCCACTCGAGCAAACCGCCCTTCACCCTCGCCAGGAACGCACCGCCCGCCACGGGCAGGAGGTCGAGCAGCTCCTCCGCCGGCCCCACGGGGAACACCTTGCCCCACGGCGGCTCGCCGGTGGCCGCGAACCGCCAGAGATCGTTGCCGCCGATGCCCTGCCCGATGCCGTACAGGGCCTCCGCTCGCGGGTGGACGTCGTAGATCTGCGTGCCGTGGAAGCGACGCACGCCCTCCGGGTCGACGCTCATGAGGACGCCGTCCTCGAGCGTGTAGAGCGTCCCGCCGTACGAGCGGATCCTCCTCCCCTTCGGCCCGATGGGCTCGCGCGGGCCGCTCGGCGTCTCGCGATCGAAGGGCCGCGCGAGGAGCTTCGGGTCGTTCGTCCAGATCGCCTGGTTCACGAAGCCCTGGGGCGCCGTCGGGTGATCGACCCACCAGCGCAGCGCGACCTCGACGTTCGGCGGCGTCGGCCCCGCCGCGAGCTCGAAGCGGTCACCGTCGCTCGGGCACGACCGGCCGGCGTCCATGCAGCACGTGTTCATCCGCACCCGCTTCGTCTCCCGCGGCGCGAGGTCGAGCGGCGCCGTCCCCGGCGAACCGGCGGGCGCGGGATCCCGCGGCGTCACCGGATGCGAGAGCCCGAGCCGCTGGCAGCCGCTCGTCGTGGGACGGAGGTGGTGGCCCGAGAGGTCGAGGAGGAGAGGCTCGTCGGTCCGGTTCGTGAGCACGAGGTCGACCTGCGCATAGGACGAGGGCCTCTCCCCCGCGACGGAGAGGGCCCCCTTCGACCTCGCCTTGTCGAGCGTGAGGCGCACGACGGGGGGAGCGGGCGGTGCCGCAGGATTGGGGGGTGCCGGGGCCGCAGGCCCCCTGGGGGCCGACTCGCTGGGCGCGGGAACGCCGGCCGGCGGCACCTCGTCGGCCTCGGCCCGCCCGGCCCCCGGCGCCCCCATGAACTTGCCACCGAGGACCGCGGACACGAAGAGCGCCGCCCCCGCGATCCATCCGAGCCGTTCGCGCCGTCGCCGCATGGGTACCTCCGGGGCAGCCCCCCCCGTTAGGAACGCCGGGCGGACCTGGCTGCCTCCTGCTCCGTGGCGTCGGGAGGTGGGAACGGCCCCCCCGCTGCTTCACGCGCACGTCGAGCGGGCCGGCGGCCCGATCAGGGGGCCGAGCTCGTGCTCGCCCAGACGGAGAGGATGCCCGTGGTGGCGACGGGGTCGCTCGGACAGCTCACGAGGAGGTCGAAGTCGGGGTCGCCGATGGAGCCGACCGCGTTCGTCTGGACGACCATCATCGCCCGCACCGGGATGCCCGGCGGCAGCCCGTTCAACGAGACGACGCGCAGGAGGTCGAAGTCGGGATCGCCCGTGATGCTCACGAGCACGCCCGTCGCGGCTTCCACGAAGCAGACGTCGAGGCGCCCGTCGCGATCGAGGTCGCCGAGGGCCAGCCCTCCACAGGCCTCGCTCGAGAGCGCGTAGGCGGGGAGGAACCTGCCGCGCACGTCGACGCTCTGCAGCGCCACCGCGACCCCGTCGTCGCCCGACGTGACGACGTCGAGACGGCCGTCCCCGTTCACGTCTCCGACCGCGACCCGGACGCCGCCTTGCAGCTGCAAGGGCGTCGGCGCCGACATCTTGAGCACCGTGACGTGGCCGTCCTGGAGGACCACGCAGCTCCCGTCCGGGCCGTCGCCGGCCACGGCGAGGTCCAGGTCGCCGTCGCCGTCGAGGTCGCAGATGGAGACGTCGGTCGCGTGCGAGATCCCGAGGCTCACCTCCGTGAAGACGTCGAAGAAGCCCCTGCTCGCGTTCCGCGCGTAGTACCCCTTCGTGGGCGACTCGCGGATCGCGAAGAGATCGAGCCGGCCATCGCCGTCGAGATCCCCGAGCGCGAGGCAGGTGAACATCGTGCCTGCCGGTGGCGTGGGGAGCTGGACCGCGGGAACGAAGCTGCGCGGCTTCGTCGCGTCCTGGAGAAAGGTGCCTCCGTTCGCCCCGGCGGAGACGACGAGGTCGGGGGCACCGTCGCCGTTCACGTCGCCGACGGCGACCGCCCGGCAGTCCTGGGCGGCCGCGAGGACCAACGGCGGGAGGATGCCACCGGGGCTCGCCGCGTCCTGGAACCGGACCTCCAGTCCGCTCGTGGTCGCCGTGACGCAATCCTCCAGGCCGTCCCGGTCGAGATCGGCGGTGGCGCAGTCGTTCGTCTGCGAGGTCGTGCCGATCGTCGAGCGGTTCGTGAAGTCGTCCTGCGACGGGATGTCGCCGTCCTGAAAGTACTCGAGGAGCACGCTGCGTCGGTCGGGAACGGACTCGGCGAGGTCGAGATGGCCGTCCGCGTCGAAGTCGCCGATGCAGACGCATCGGGCAGGGGTGGAGTCGATCCGGATGGGACCGGACCGCCGGGCCGAGGGACCGAAGCCGCCGCGGGTCGCCGTCGAGCCGAACACGACGAGGAGAGCAGAGTCCGAGGCCGGGGACGTCGCGAGCGGCGCGCAGACCAGGTCGAGACGCCCGTCGCGGTCCAGGTCGACGAGCCCGAGGCCCGGCTGGGTGATCGTCCGGGCGTGATTGAGCGCGGTGTTGACGGCCGGCCGGCCCATGCGAGCCACGACCGGATCGACGGTCGCCAGGTTCCCGTTGACCCCCGGATCGCCGATCGCGATCCCGCAGACCTGGACGCCGGGCTCGTCGATCGCGATCCCCATCGGCGAGACGACGTCGTCGAACACGCGCGGCTCCGCGGGACGCTGGTGGAGGCAGACCACCGACCGTCCGTCCTCGGCCGCGACGACGATGTCGAGCCAGCCGTCGGCGTCCACGTCACCCACCGCCATCGCGCGGCCGGTCGTGTGCCTCGTCGGCGACTCCCGCACCGTGAAGCCCGCCGCGCCGCCGAAGAGGAACAGGACCCGGTCGCCCGACGGATCGTTCGTGACGACGTCCATCATCCCGTCGCGGTCCATGTCCGCGAGGACGAGACCGTGGCACGCGCCCAGCGAGGGCGGGGCCGGCGCGGGGGCGAAGTCGAGCGGGGAGGAGGACGCCTGCAGGAGCACCGACACGTCCCCGCTCCCCTCGTCGAGCGACACGAGATCCAGGCGGCCGTCCCCGTTCACGTCTCCGGCCGCGACCCGGACCGCGGAGGCCGACACGCCGATCACCACGGGCGGGAAGATCTCGGTACGGTGCTCGGGGTCCCAGCGCCAGACGCCGACCTGACGCGCGGAGCCTCCCGCGACGACGAGGTCCGGACAGCCGTCGGCGTCCAGGTCGGCGACGCAGAGGTCGGAGGCGGTCTCCCAGACGAAGACGTGCGGCGACGGCGGCTCGTATCCGGACGAGCCTCGCGCGAGCGCCCCCTTCCCCTTGGACGGCAGCGTCGGCGACTCCCGCAGCCCGCTGGACATCCGGAAGACCACGCCCCGGGTCGGGCTCTCGCGCAGCTCGACGAGATCGAGGATGCCGTCGCCATTGAAGTCACCGGTCGCGAGCAGGTTGGTCCGAGGACCCGAGTCGAGGATGTGCGGCATGACGTAGACCCGCTTGGCCTCACCGCCGCCACCCCCGCCGGTGCCTCCACCCCCACAACCCACCGTCCACAGAGCGACCACGGCCAGAGAGGTGACGCGAACGTTCATGGGGAGGCTCCGATCCCCTCATGAGACTCCCCATGGGGCATCGAGTGCAAGCAATCCGTGGCAACTCGTCCCGCGATCGATGCGCCCGATGGGCGGTGGGTCCCGGTCCCGTTCAGAGCCCCGCGAGCTTGGAGTCCACCTCGTCGAGCACGCTCAAGAGCTTCACGGCAGCCTCCATGGGGTACTCCCCCTGCGTCTTGGGCACGAGCGTCGCGCGCGCCGTCGCCAGGCGGGCCCGGACCGCCGTCCGGTCACGCTCGAAGGCCGGCTTGTCGGTGGCCGCGAGCGTTCGCAAACGCGCCAATTCGGTGATCGCCTCCGGCAGGACCGTCGCGTGGATCGGCTTGAGGGGTGCCCACTGCTCGACCGCTGCGACCGGCAGGCGATCGAGGTTGGGAATCTGGATGAGGGCCAACCCCAGGGAGAGGTGCGAGTCGCCGCGCAGGCTGTCGAGCGAGGGCAGGGCGCCCGCTCCCGGCACCGGCTGGCCTTCGGCCCCTAAGGCAGGCCCGTTCGACGCCGCAGGTGCGGGGTTCGCGGACTCCTTGCGGCGGAAGACCGAACCGAGATCGCGCGAGAAGTCGCCGAGGACCCCCCCGACGTCGGGCCGCTCTCCCGATGGGTAGTGCAGCAGGCCGTAGGCCGCGGCCCCAAGCCCGTAGAGCACGATCAGTGTCACGACCAGCCGGAGCAGGAAGGTCTTCATGGTGGGTCCGATGCTATCCGAGACGGTCACGGGTAGCCTGTGGGAACTGGAGGCGCGTCCGAGTCGATCCCGGCTCGGGGGCCGCCAGGATGACGGATGCGCTCGCCGCCGGGACCCGTGGAGGAGGTGGTGCATGTCGGTGGCCGCCCAGGAACGCGACCAGGTGCGCATCGCACGGGTCGAGGAGCACCTCCGCTGCGAGAACCGCCACGACCTCGAAGCGGTGATGCACACGTTCGGGGACCATGCCGGGTACGACGACGCGCCTTGGGGCGACGTCCGGACGGACCATGCGGGCGTCCGTGCGTACTACGTCGACATGATGACCACCTTGCCCGATCTCTCCATCGAGGTGAGACATCGGCACGTCGCGGCATCCGCCATCGTCTTGGAGGTCACGATCCGCGGGACGCACCTCGGACGCTGGCGCGGGCTGCCGGCGACAGGCCGCCCCGTGGAGTTCCCCCTCTGCGCCGTGTACACGTTCGACGATCGGGACCTGCTGGACAGCGAGCGGATCTACTACGACCGCGCTTCGGTGCTCCGCCAAGTCGGCATGTTCCATGAGCCGGTCCGCGGCATGGGTCGCGTCCTCACGGCGCTCTCCCATCCGTGGACCCTCGCGCGGGCGTACCTGCGCCGCAAGCCGAGCGCAACGACGCGGCCGACGCCCCCGGCGACGGGTTGAGCGAAGGCCGGTGGGGACGCGGACTACGGGAGCAGACCGCTGGGGCGGAGGGCGCTGCAGGGGGGGGCATCGCGGTGCATTCGCGTCCGCGCGACCGTACGTCGACGGCTCGGGAGCTCCCTCGACCGGAGCGCCGGTGGGAGAGCGTGGAGCCGTACCGGCGGAGCCCTCACAACTCTCGGACGAAGTCCTGCCATGCGAGCGCGCGCACGCCGGGGGCGAGCGCGGCCGTCCTCGTCGGCGTACTCGGCGCCCGGTGCACGACCGACATCGCGATCTCGGCACCCTTGGGGCGCCGGGACTGCAACGCCTCGTGCAGGCGCCGCATCGGCGCGGCCATTGCCGGCGTGACCGTGTGGGACGCCTTGCACTCGATCAGCGAGATCGAGCCGCTCCTGCCGGGCAACAGGAAGTCCACCTCCAGGCCCTGCGCATCGCGGAAGAAGTAGAGCTCGGGACGTCGCCCCCGGTGGACTTGGGACTTCACGATCTCCGATGCGACGAAGCCCTCGAAGATCGCACCGAGGAACGGGGATCGCTCGAGCTCGGGCGCCGAGTCGATCCCGAGGAGGTGGCAGGCCAGACCGGAATCCGCGACGTAGACCTTCGGCGACTTCGTCATGTGGAGCGGCCGAAGGGATTTGAACCCTCGACATTCAGCTTGGGAAGCTGACAACCGTACGACATAACCCGTGTGCCTGTCCATGGTTACGTCACGGCCCATCAGCACACGTCCCCGCCCGCGTCCCGGTCAGGGTGCACGTCCTTGCACCTCGCTGCACTTCGACCGGGGGGCGAGCGCCCCCTGGCGGTCGCGGCCCCCCCACCCCTCCGGGCCATTGAGGGGCGGAGCTTCACCGGGGAAGGGTCCGACCGCGGCACTGGCCGCCTGGAGCCGCGCCAACCCACCCGCGTCTGCTTCCAGATCCAGCATGCGGCAGTCCAGTGGCTAGCCAAAGTCAGGTCCGATGTAACTCCCTGCCGAACCACGTGTTGTGACCAGCCGCAAGACCTGGACACCAGGGGTAGATCCGATCGGCCGCTGCAACTGCTCGGGCACCCTCGTCAGGCGTGGCGGGATGTCCGCCCCCCCGGTGCCGGGGGTACCCGGTAAACAGAGACGCCATAAGTTAGTAGATCGGTCGCGCGAACACCCAACTACACCCCCTGAACGCTTACCTTCCGGCTTCTTCAACGCGCCCCTCGCGAGGCACTGGTGGGGAGGCAAGCCCTACGACTCTTCGGGTAGCCAGCCCCCCTGAAGCCCGCCAAGGTGGGGCGAACTGATGTCTGTGACAGCCAGGCTAGTCAGTGCGAATATGTCCTCCCGCGTCAATCCAAAAGGCCAAGCGGGTCCGGTGGCCCGGACTCAGATACGCCACGCTCTTCGCGTGCTTCGTGCCATCCTCGTCAACGAACTCGATCCTGAGCGTCTCTTCGCCATCTCCCGGAATAAACCTTACCCCTCGCGATTCGTCTGGAGGCAGTGTGCCCAGTTCGTGTCGGGACTCACCGTGACTCAGTATCACGCCGTGGATTGCACCTCCACTCTTATTCGCAATCTCCACGCTCACCTGATCGAACCACCTCCACAGCAGGGCCCCAGCAGCCACCGCAAAGATGAACGCGAGTAGCCTGACCCACATTGGGAGTGCGTACCACCCCTTTGCCGTGGTCGGCCGATTCATCACTACAACCCCAAACCACAGGCGCGGCGCCACCACGCCGACGGCCAGTCCCACTCGAATGGAATGCGTGGGAGCCGCCCACCAATAGATTGTCTGAGCGTGATTAGCGCCCTCCATCGCAAGTCCGACATACAACAGTCGCGGCAGTCCTGCTGGCTACGAGCAGAACGCGCGCATTCAAGTCCGCGCGCATTATTGTACAGATCCATTTCGTGCTCCAGTTTAGTTCCCTCCGTTTCCTGCTCGTAGATTTCGCCCACACGCCTAGCTTTTGCTGTCCCAATCTTTAGGGACAAGTAGCACATCCAAAGGCAATGTTGATACGCGTCCGCAGATTGATGCGGATCACCGTCCAACTTACCCGCAGCGATCAGCGCCACTACCTCTTTCTCAACTTGGTTGGCTGCGTTAATTATCGTCCGAGGGTGCAGGCCAAGCTCCCAGAGACACCTCCATCCCGCCTTCAATCTTCCGTTTCCGGTAGGGTCAACGAACACAATAGGACTGGAGCCCACGTACTCGTACAGATTTGCAGAGTCCTGATATCCGATGGGGTCACGACTCGAGAACCGCCCCGTAGTCGGGTTTAGTTGACGCGCCCGGTAGCTCATCACCCCGCCCTCAGGGTCAGCCCAGCGCGCCGTGTATCCAGTACTTTGGCCGAGGGGGTCGGCGAGTTGAGCGAGGCCACCCCGCGTGACTGTCACTTCTCCGTAGGGGGCGTAGCGGTAGGATGCTCCTTCCAATTGCCCTGCCGTGGTGACCTCCATAATCGATCCGATTGCATTTCGATGATAGTACCCTCGCGTCAACTCCGTTGTGAGGCGCCGTACTGGCGCAGGTTGGCGAATGAATAGGCATGGAAGCTCGCAATGTCGGCCTCGAGCAGCGCGGCGAGATCGCGCTCGAAGCGGGACTTGAATCGAGGCAACGGATTTTGTCGGGGAGCGCGCGCAAGGTGCTTGCGCAAGATCGCAAGCGAAGCCTCGATTTGCTGCGCGCTTTTCGGAGCAACGAACCCCTCGCGCCATTTCACGTACTCGACGTACGGCGGC
>JAYTCP010000042.1:0-1715 GCA_043736435.1 Planctomycetia bacterium
CCCCTGGCCCTGCCCCCGCAGGTACGCCGCGCCCGCGGCGAACCGCCGCTCGGGCGGGGTCCACTCGTCGAGCGCCACGAGGCGGCCCCAGGCGGCGTAGAAGTCGATCTCGTGGGCGTAGGACACCAGGGAGCAGATCTGCGCCCCGGGCGGGCGCGCCCCCACCTCGGAGATCGCGATGCTCCCGTCGGGGCGACGGAACCACTCCATGTGCGAGACGCCGGTGCCCATGCCGAGCGTCGCGAGCGACCGCGAGGCCACGGCGCGGATGTCGTCGAATCGGGGGTGGTCCACCTCCCGCGGGAGCAGGACCGTCCACTGGATCCAGGGGTTCTCGAGCACATGGAGCGGCGGCGGCAGGTAGCGCGTCAGGCTGTGCCACACGGTCTTCCCGCCGAGGGTGACCGCGTCGAACGAATGCTCGGTACCCTGCACGAACTCTTCGACGAGGAGGGGGCGATCGGGGGACGGGCGCATCGCCGCGAGCGACTCCTCGAGCACGCCCGAGTGCTCGACGCGGAACGTCGCCTTCGCGCCGGCGCCGTCCGGCGGCTTCACCACGAGGGGGTAGCCGACGAGGGCCGCGAACGAACGGGCCTCGTCGGCCGTGGTCGCGAGCCGGTGGCGGGCGCAGGGGAGGCCCGCGGCGCGCAGGAGCGTCTTCATCCGCGCCTTGTCGCGGAAGTTCCTCGACGTCTCCTCCCCCAGCCCGTCGATCCCGAGGCGGTCCCGCACGAACCCGAGCGGCACCTGGAGCTGCTCGAGGGTGCCGACGAGCCGGTCCACCGACCCGAGCTGCCGGCTTACCCCCCTCACCCCCTCGAGGAGCTGCTCCGGGTCGAGCGCGTCGGCGCAGCGCCAGTGGCCGACGACCGCCCGCCCGAGGTCCTCGGGCAGGGCCTTGCGGGGATCCTGTGTGACGAGCCCCAGGCGGACGCCGGGCAGGGCGGCGACCCCGCGGACGAACCGCAGGGTGGTCTCCTTGAAGAACGGCACGGCGAAGATGACGTTGACCATGGGGTGCCGATCCTGTCCCGGCGCGGTCCCGATGGCAAGGCCGGAGGGAGCGTCGCCAAGCATCCGATCCGGGGCCGGGCCGGCCGACGCCCTTGCGGCGCCCGCCGCCCGAGGGGTACCTTGGCGCACCGACGCCTTGGGGCCCTCCCGGGCCCCCCGCGGGGCGGCCGAGGAGGCATGTGCCCGATGCAGGACGTGGTCACCGCGATCCTCGGCGGCGGGCAGGGCGCCCGGCTCGCCCCCTTGACCCTCCACCGGGCGAAGCCGGCGGTTCCGTTCGGGGGCAAGTTCCGCCTGATCGACATCCCGATCAGCAACAGCCTCCACGCGGGCTTCGACCGGGTCTTCGTCCTGACCCAGTTCCAGAGCGCGAGCCTCCACCAGCACATCGCCCGGACCTACCGGTTCGACGTCTTCAGCGACGGGTTCGTCGAGATCCTGGCCGCCGAGCAGGGGATGGGGAACCGCAACTGGTACCAGGGCACGGCCGACGCGGTCCGCCAGAACCTCCCCCACCTGCTCGCCGACGCGGCGCGGGACGTCCTCATCCTGTCGGGCGACCAGCTCTACCTGATGCGGATGGACCACTTCGTCCGCCAGCACCGCGAGCTCGCCGCCGACCTGACGATCGCCGTGAAGCCCGTGCCCCGGTCCGAGGCGAAGTCGCTCGGCATCATGCGCGTGGACGGCACGGGCCG
>JAYTCP010000043.1:0-1630 GCA_043736435.1 Planctomycetia bacterium
CTCCCCCTCCTCCCTCCCCGCCGCCCCTCCCTTCTTCCCCCCCCGTCCCGACCGTCGGAGTCCCCCATGCGCTGCCCGCGTCCCCGTTGGTTCGGCAGGGCCCTCGCGTTCGTCGCGGGGCTCGTGCTCGCGGCGAGCCTCGGTCTCGAGGCGTGGTGCGCCGTCGATCGGCACGGCGCGAGGGACCCCGGGATCTCCGCGGAGCGCGCGGCGGCCGAGACCCTGACGAAGCCGTCGGCCGCGGCGTTCGACCGCCTGGCGCTCTCGCACATGCACGCGGGCCGCGCGCAGGACGCGGCGTTCGCGGCGAGCGTCGCCGCACGCATTGCGCCCAAGGACGAGGCGCGGGCGGCGCGCGCGCAGGGCTACCTCGACGCGGCGATCCGGCTGCGCGTGCGCGCCGTGACGCGGCCGGCGGGCGCGGTCGCGATCGTCGTGGGCCTCGGCGCGTGGATCGCGTCGCGTCGGCGCCGACGGGCCGACGCCGACCGCGCGCGCACGCTGGCCGCGGTCCGCGGGGAGCTCGTGCTCGGCGTCGAGGGCCCCGGCGGCGCGCGCGGCGCCACGGCGACGCTCGAGCCGGGCGCGGCGGCGCTCGTGGTGGACGTCCATCTGCGCCGCGGCCTCGAGAGCCTGCCGGGCGCGCCGCCCCTCGTGGTGACGCTCTCCCACGCCGAGGCCGACCGCACCGTGCGGCTCGCGCCCCGCACGGGCCCCCTCGGGCCCGCGACGCGCTTCCGCGTGACCGGCGACGCCCTGCGCGAGGTCGCGTGCCGCCCCGGCCGCTGGCGCGTGTTCGTCCGCGCGGGCGACGTCGCCGTCGCCGAGGGCCGCGTGGACGTGGCGGGGGCGCGCGCGGCGGCGTAGCCCGTCGCTCAGCTCCGCGCCACGAAGCCCTCCGCGGGATAGTGGCTCGCGCGGGCGGGCGTGACCGACGCGAGCGCCGCGCGCCACGCGGCCGTCTCGGCATCGACGGCGTCGGGGGGCAGGGCCCCGTCGAGCGGGGAGAGGTAGACGAGGTCGGTCTTCGTGAGCGGCATGGAGCCGATCGCCGCGACGGTCTCCGCGCGATGCGCCTCCGCCTGCGCGGGCCCGCCGAGACCGACGAGGACACAGACGGAGATGCGCACGTTCGCCGCCTTCGCCGAGGCGACCGTGGCGACGAAGCGCGCGACGTCGGGGGACTTGCGGACGGACGCGCGCAGGGTTGCGAGGCCCGTCTCGAGGCCGACGGTCACGTCGACGAGGCCTGCCTCGACGAGGCGCTCCCAACGGGCGGGGGTCCGGCGGGGCGCATGGTCGGCGTCGAGGAACGCGGCGACGCCGCGGCGACGGGGGCCGAGCACGGCGCGCACGCGGGCGAGCCGGGCGAGCATCGCGTCGTCGGGGATCGACGCTGCGGAGGCGGAGCCCAAGAAGACGCCGTCGTACGCAGGGAGCGCCCGGCCGAGGTGCGCGATCACGGCCGAGAGGTGCGCGTCGAACTCGGCGGCGGGGAGCACCCGGAACGGGCGGTCACGGTAGAAGGCGCAGAAGGTGCACGCGGCATTCGGGCAGCCGTGCGCCGGCGTCACGACGAGGTCGCGGTACCGGTGCGGCGGGAGGATCGGGATGCCCTCGGGGTAGAGCG
>JAYTCP010000044.1:0-4877 GCA_043736435.1 Planctomycetia bacterium
CTCAATCAGAGCCTCAACGAGGCCGGCGTGGGCGCCACGATGCGCTTCTAGAGCGATTTCCCGGCGGCCCGCGCGAGAGCGGCGCGGGCCTGTCGACGCGAGGCGTTCGCGCGTTTATAAACGCGGGGCCATGTCCGAAACCCCCGTCCGAAACGTCATCATCATCGGCTCCGGCCCCGCTGGCCTGACCGCGAGCATCTACGCCGCCCGCGCCAACATGAAGCCGCTTCTCATCGAAGGGTTCAGCGCCGGCGGCCTCATTCCCGGCGGCCAGCTCATGTTCACGACCGAGGTCGAGAACTACCCCGGCTTCCCGCACGGGATCCAGGGCCCCGAGATGATGGCGAAGTTCCGCGAGCAGGCCGAGCGCTTCAAGACGCGGATCTTCACGGAGGACATCGTCGAGATCGACCTCTCGAAGCGCCCCTTCACGATGAAGTCCTCCGAGGGCCAGGTCGTGCGTGCGCACGCGGTCGTCCTCGCGACGGGTGCCAAGGCGAACTGGCTCGGGCTGCCGAACGAGCAGCGGCTCGCGCAGGCGGGCGGGGGCGTGTCGGCCTGCGCGGTGTGCGACGGCGCGCTGCCCGCGTTCCGCGGCCAGGAGCTGGCCGTGGTGGGGGGCGGCGACACCGCCATGGAGGAGGCGTCCTACCTCACGAAGTTCGCGGGGAGGGTCCACCTGATCGTGCGCAAGGGCGAGCTGCGCGCGAGCAAGATCATGTCGCAGCGCATCCTCGAGAACCCGAAGGCGAAGGTCCACTACTGGAGCCAGGTGGCCGACGTGCTCGGGGACGCGTTCATCGAGGGGGTCATCCTCGAGGACACCCGGGACAAGACGCGCCGTACGCTGCCCGTGAAGGGGCTGTTCATCGCGATCGGCCACACCCCGCTCACGGGCTTCCTCGGCGGCCAGATCGACTTGGACGACAAGGGGTACGTGAAGCTCCCCGATCCGTGGCGCACCACGACGAACGTCGAGGGCGTCTTCGTGGCCGGCGACGTCGCCGACAGCATGTACCGTCAGGCCGTCACGGCGGCCGGGATGGGCTGTAAGGCCGCGCTCGACGCCGAGCGCTGGCTCGCGGCGAACGGCGTGCACTAGCCTCGACGGGGCACGGGCCCCGTGCATATCGGGGGCGATCCCCCCGCGCCCCGTGCATATCGGGGTGATCCCCCGCGCCCCGTTCATATCGGGGGCGATCCCCCCGCGCCCCCCGATTCCTCCACCGGATTGCGGTCCCCGATCGCCCCTGCAACGAACCGGGGCGCGCAACCGCGAGGGTCGCGCGCCCCGGGAGAGGGCATCGGTCAGTCGGGGCCCGGCCCTACTGCCCGGGGACGAGCATGTAGACCTTCTCGTCGTCGAGGCTCGTGACGTAGAGCTCGCCCTGCGCGTCCTCGTCGATGCTCGAGACGCCGGCGACGTCGCCGAGCATCACGGGCCCGCCGGTGGTCCGGCCGTTGCGGACGGGGAGCGCGATCAGCTTGCCGGCCATGTGGTCGGCGAAGATGTAGTGGTCGGCGAGCGTCGGGATGCGCTGCCCGCGGTAGACCTGGCCGCAGATGGCCGCACGGCCCAGCTCACGCCCGTAGGCGAAGACGGGCGCCACCATCTTGGAGGCGTCGGTGCCCGGCACGAGGGGGATGTCAGCCTCCATGAGGGGCCAGCCGAGGTTGCCCCCGCGCGGGACGACGTCGATCTCCTCGCGTTGCTTCTGACCCGGGTCGCCCATCCACAGGAGGCCCTTCGCGTCGAAGGCCATGCGGAAGGGGTTGCGGACGCCGTAGGCCCAGATCTCCGGGCGCACGCCAGGCGTCTTCGGCCACGGGTTGCCGGCGGGGATCGCGTAGGGGCGGCCGGCGGGGGCGTTCGTGACGTCGAGGCAGAGGATCTTGCCCTCGAGGCTGCGCATGTCCTGCGAGACGCGCTCCGGGTCGTCGGGTGCCGCGTTGTCCCCGAAGGCGATGTAGAGCATGCCGTCGGGGCCGAAGCAGAGGCCGCCGCCCGCGTGGGAGCGGTTCCGCTTCTCTTGGCTCAGGATGATCTGCGCGGAGGCCGGGTCGCCCTGGTCGGGGTTGCCCGCCGACGCGGCGTAGCCGGCGACCACGACGCGAAAGGGATCGCCGGGATTGCCCGAGCCCGTGCCGTAGAAGAGGAAGAAGCGGCGGTTCTGGGCGAAGGCGGGGTGGAGCGCCATCGTCACGAGGCCGCCGTGACCCTTGTCGTAGCCGGGCGAGAGGAGCTTCGAGACGTCGAGGAACGGCCGGGGCGCCACCGGCGGGGTGCCGCCGCGCCACTTCTTACAGAGCTGGATGCGGCCGCCGCGCTCCACGACGAAGACGCGGTCGGTTCCGTCGCGCGTGGAGACGGCGCCCATGGGCTCGCTAAACGTCACGCCCGGCCAGGCCTCGGCCATGGCGCATGCGGCGGGAGCCGCCATGGCCGGCGCGGGGCCGCCGAAGAGGCCCAGGAGGCCTGCCAAGGTCCCGAGGGACGCCGTTGCTGCGATCGCTGCCCACGTCATCTTCATGGCTGCCTCCGGCCCATAAGGGGCCACTCGGGCTGGGAGTCTACCGCCCTGACCCGGGGAGGCCGAGTTGCGACCCGCGGGCGGATCGGGGGTTCGCGGGCCGCAGGACCGGCGGAGGCCCGCTCCGCGCAGGGACGGGACGGCGGGGGGGGCTCGTCACCCGGCCGAGGGGGAGGCGGGGCCCGCCGCAAGAGGAGGGGGGCGCGGGGGGCCCACCCCCAAAGGAGCGGCGTTCGCGCCGCGTGCAAACCGCCCGTGGCCGTTCTGCATCCCGAGGCCCGGAATCCCATCGGAGCGCAGGGGGGCGCTTGCTATTCTCCCCCCGCCGCGAAGGCCTGGGAGCCGGGCACCTTGTACTTCGACTTCGCGAACATCCTCGTCTTCATCGTCGTCGCCCTCGGGTTCATCGTCATGAACCTCGCGGTGGCGTTCCTGCTCCGTCCCAAGGGAGAGAAGTCCCCGGGCAAGCTGGCGATCTACGAGTGCGGCGAGCCGACGATCGGGCAGGCCTGGATCCGGTTCGACATCCGCTTCTATACCGTCGCCCTGATGTTCGTCGTGTTCGACATCGAGATCGCCCTCCTGTTCCCCTGGGCCGTCGTCTTCAAGGAGATGGTCCAGGCCGGCACCGGCTGGATCGCCTTCCTCGAGGCGGGCACCTTCCTCGTCGTCCTGATGGCGGGCTTGGTCTACGTATGGGCAAAGGGCGACCTCGACTGGACGGGCCCCACGAGCGCTGCCCCGAACACCGAGGCCTCCTCCCCCTTCACAAAGCCCTCGCCCGACCCCCGGTCGGCCCAACCGGCGACCACGCTGGCAGGGGCCTCGGGCTCCCTGGCCGGGGCCTCGGTCTCCCTGGCAGGGGCCACGTCTGCCGTACGGGGAGGATCCCACGACCATGTCGCCTAGCTCTGCTCCCGGTTCCGCGACCGCCTCGGACGTCGACGGCGGGCTCGACCCCGAGCTCCAGCAGTCGATCATCCTCACGAAGGTCGAGTGGGTGAAGGACTGGAGCCGACGTAACGCCTTGTGGCCAATGGCTTTCGGTCTGGCGTGCTGCGCCATGGAGATGATGGCGACCGCGGCCACGAAGTACGACTTGGATCGCTTCGGCGCGGGCGTGTTTCGCGCCTCGGCCCGGCAGAGCGACCTGATGATCGTGGCGGGCACGGTGACCTACAAGATGGCCCCGATCATCAAGACCCTCTACGACCAGATGCCCGAGCCCAAGTACGCGATCGCCATGGGCGCCTGCGTCATTGGGGGCGGCCCCTACAGCCGCTACGGGTATCACGTCGTCCAGGGCGTCGACCTGGTGATCCCGGTCGACGTCTACCTCCCCGGGTGCCCCCCCCGCCCCGAGGCCCTGATCGACGCGATCCGCAAGCTCCAGGAGCGCATCCGCGTCCGCGGCGGCAAGTCCCTCCCGAGCGACGACCACCTCCGGAACCGCGAGCGGATCACCGCCGTATGACGGACGCAACGAACCCGTCCGCGGCCCGGGGGCTCCCGGCCGATCCGGCTCTGCCGGCCGACTCCGTCACGGCGCTTGCCGCGCGGAAGCTCGCCGAGCGCTTCCCCGGTGCGGTCGTCGAGCAGGTCCTCACCGGCCGCCACCCGTACCTGCGGATCCTGGGCGACCGGATCGTCGAGGTCTGCGCGTTCCTGCGGGACGACCCCGACCTCGCGATGGACTGCCTTCACCTGCTCTCCGGGGTCGACTGGCCCGCGAAGCCGCCGGCCGAAGGGCCCGGCTCGATCGACGTCGTCTACCACCTCGTCTCCTACTCGACGCGGCCGGACCCGGCCTACCGGAAGGCCGCCCCCAAGAACGACGGCTTCGTCGCGCTCAAGGTGCGCGTCCCGCGGGACAACCCGGAGGTGCCGAGCGTGATGGGGGTGTGGGCCGGGGCCGACTGGCACGAGCGCGAGACGTACGACCTCCTCGGCGTCCGATTCACCGGCCGCCCGCCCCTGCGCCGCATCCTCCTCCCCGAGGACTGGCCCGGCCACCCGCTCCGCAAGGACTGGGAGTACCCCGTCGAGTACCACGGGATCCCGATCATCCCGCCGGAGGGCCGATGAGCGACGGCGCTCCCGCCGCCCGTCCCGCCGTCATCCCGCCCCCCGCGGAGGGTGGGATCGTCGCGCCCGCGACGGCGCCCATCCTGGAGGCGGCCGACCTCGAGCGCCTCGTCGGCCAGTCCCTCCGGACGGAGGAGCTGGTCATCAACATGGGCCCGCAGCATCCGAGCACGCACGGGGTGCTGCGGGTCGTGATCAAGACCGACGGCGAGGTCGTCACCGCCCTCCAGCCGCACGTGGGCAACCTCCACCGCTGCGCGG
>JAYTCP010000045.1:0-2159 GCA_043736435.1 Planctomycetia bacterium
CCGCGGAAGGCTTCGGGGCCCACGTAGTAGGACAGCTGCTTCAGGACCGACGCGCCCTTGCCGTACGTGATCCCGTCGAAGTTCGTGAACGCGTTCACCGTGTCCGGGACGTCCGTCGCGATGGGGTGCGTCGTCGGCAGCTCGTCCTGCCAGTACGCCCAGCGCTTCTCGCCCTGGCGGAACGCCTGGAAGCCGTCGGTGAAGCGGGTGGAGGAGACGAGGGCGAGCGTCGCCATGTACGTGGCGAAGCTCTCGTTGAGCCAGAGGTCGTCCCACCACTCCATCGTCACGAGGTCGCCGAACCACATGTGCGCCATCTCGTGGAGGATCGTCACGGCGCGGTCCCGGCGCTCGCGCTCGGTCGCGGCGTGGCGGTAGATCATGCGGTCGCTGTGGACCACGCACGCCACGTTCTCCATCGCGCCCATGTTGTAGTCGGGCACGTAGATCTGGTCGTACTTGTGGTACGGGTAGGGGATGTCGAAGTAGCGCTCGAAGAAGTCGAAGCCCTGGCGCGTGAGCGTGAAGATCTCGTCGGCGTCGACGTACCCCGCCATGGACCTCCGCGCGAGCACGCGGGAGGGGATGCGCGCCAGCGGGTCGGTCCAGATCGCCCAGGGACCCGCGCAGATGCAGAGGACGTACGTGCTGAAGCGCGCCGTGCGCTCGAAGACGTGCGCGCGCCCGCCCTCCGACGGGAGGACCGACGTCGCGCGGCCGTTCGAGACGACCTCCCAGCCCTCGGGCGCGGTCACCGTGACGGCGTACGTGGCCTTCAGGTCGGGCTGGTCGAAGCAGGGGAACAGCTTGTTCGCGTTGAACGGCTCGAAGTCCGTGAAGACGTACTCGCGCCCGTCGGCCGGGTCCTTCGTCTGGTGGCAGCCCGACCCGTCGTGGTCGTAGTCGTTGTCGTACGCGATCCGGATCTCGTGCCGCCCGGGCGACAGCTTGAGCCCCGACAGGTCGATCCGACCGTTCGCGATCGCGAGCGTGCACGGCTTGCCGTCGAGCGTCGTCTCGAGCAGGCGCTCGCCCTGGAAGTCGAGGAACAGCCCCGCGGTGGGGCCCAGGATCTCGACGTCGACCGTGACCGTGCCACGGTACGTGGAGGCCTTCTCGGCGAACGTGAGGGCGAGGGCGTAGTCGACCCGCCCCACCTGGCCCTTCCGACGCAGCGACTCGTCCCGCGTGAGCCGCCCGGATCCCCCGACCGCACCCGACACCGCGCCGTCTTGGAAGCATGCGTGCACGATCGATCTCCGCGGCCGAGGTGCCCACGTTCCCACCGGCGGGACGGGGCGAAGGGGGGACTGTATCGCCGCGCGGGGGGAACGTCGCGTCCCGGGTGCGCCGAGGGCGTCGGGGCGTCCGCGTCGCCGGACCGACCGGGGGACGAGCGGGTCCGACGCGGGACCGTTCCGGCCGACACCAGGGGATGCCGACGCGGCGGCGCGCGTGACGGCGCCCCGGGCGGGCGCGCGTGCGGGGACCGGGCTCAGGACGGCGAGAACCGCGCGACGATCGCGTCGCCCGAGGGCGCGCGCAGCTTCGGCGGCGAGCCGACCGTGGTCATGCCCTCGATGGCGAGCACGTCGCCGCGCTCGATCCGCCGCAGGCGCGCCTTCGCCTCCTCGGTCACGGCGCGCGTCAGCACCTCGTACTCGTGGCGGAGGCCGTCGGCGGCGAGACCGGTCCAGATGAGCCGCCCGTTCGCCGTCGAGATGGGGGAGGTGAGGCGGAAGACGGAGGCGTCGGGAGGGAGGGGGCGCGGGGGGCGTGGCGAGAGCGTCATCCACGCGAACGTGAGGTCGGTCAGCGAGCGCTTCAGGCGCGCGTTGATCCACTTCAGGCTCTGAGGCGGCGTCCACCGCCGCGCCTCGTGGTCGTGGAAGCGACCGTCCTGCGTCGAGAGGTCCACCTCGCCGTCGAGGTCGGGGCCCAGGACGTATAGGCCGCCCGCCGCGACGGCCGCCGCGCCCAGACGGCGCAACCGTTCGGCGATGGCCCGGATCGCGGGTTCGACGAGCACGAACAGGCCGTCCGGATCGAGCCGGCCCGCCCACGCGCCGATGGCGGCCGCGGCCTCCGCGTCGGGCGCCGAGGCGAACGCCTCGTTCCACGCGAACGACGCCACGACGAGGTGGAACGGCTCCGCCGCC
>JAYTCP010000046.1:0-5262 GCA_043736435.1 Planctomycetia bacterium
GATCCTCGTGGTCGAGGACGAGGCCGACCTGCTCGACCTCGTCGTCTACAACCTCCGCAAGGAGGGGTTCAAGCCCCTGCGCGCCGAGAGCGGCGAGAAGGCCCTCGAGATCGCGCGGGACGAGCACCCCGACCTCATCCTCCTCGACCTCATGATGCCCGGCCTCGACGGCCTCGAGGTGTGCCGCCGGCTGCGCGCCAACGACGCGACGGCGGACATCCCGATCGTCATGGTCACGGCCCGCGCCGAGGAGAGCGACGCCGTCGTGGGCCTCGCCGTGGGCGCCGACGACTACGTGAAGAAGCCCTTCGGCGTCAAGGAGCTCGTGGCGCGCGTGCGCGCCGTCCTGCGCCGGACCGGCGCGGGCGCCGACCCGGCGCGCAAGACCGTCCGCGTCGACGAGCTCGAGGTGGACCCGAGCAAGCACGAGGTACGGCTGCGCGGGGTCGACCTCGTGTGCACGCCGACCGAGCTGCGGCTCCTCCACCACCTCGTGCGCAATCGCGGCCGGGTGTTCACGCGGGCGCAGCTGCTCGACAAGGCCGTCGGGACCGACGTCGTGGTGATCGACCGCAACATCGACGTCCACGTCGCCACCCTGCGCAAGAAGCTCGCCGACTACGGGCCCCGGATCGTCACGATCCGCGGCGTCGGCTACAAGTTCGCCGAGCGCTAGGCCCGCGCCGCGCTCCACCCCGAGGTCTCCCGCCCCATGCGCATCCCCTGGGCCTTCAAGATCGGTCTGGGCGGCGCCCTGCTCACCGCCCTCGGGCTGGGGCTGTACTGGGCCGTGCGCGCGCCCGCGATCCGGCGCATCGCCGTCGAGGGCATCGACCGCGACCTCGTCGGCGCGGCCCACGCGCTCGCTGCGGGGATCCACGCCGACGACCTGGTGGACACCCGCCTCGACGCGCGGGTCAAGGAGGCCGGCCGCGGCGCGGGGCTGCGCTTCACGGTGGTGGCCGAGGACGGCCGCGTGGTCGCCGAGAGCGAGGTTCCCGACCCGGCGTTCCTCGACAACCACGGCAACCGGCCCGAGGTCCGGGAGGCGCGCGAGAAGGGCGTCGCGCTCTCCTCGCGCACCTCCGAGTCGGTCAGTCGCGCGCTGCGGTACGCGGCGGTCCGCATCCCCGGCTCGAGGGCGGTGGCGCGCTCCGCCATGAACGAGAAGGACCTGATCGACCGGATCGAGGAGGAGACGAGCTTCCCGTGGGCCGCCGGTACGCTCGCCGCCCTCCTCGCAGGGCTCGCGGCCGCGCTCCTCCTGGCTCCGACGGCCGCCACGGTGGGCTCCGTGGCCCGGGCGCTCTCCGGTATCGAGGGCGGCGACCTCTCGGCGCGCGTCCCGGTCCGCGGCCCCGACTTCCTCCGCGGGCTCTCGTCGTCGCTGAACGCGATGGCCGGCCGGCTCCAGCTCGACGTCGAGCACGTCCGCACGGAGCGGGCGCGCCTCGCGACCGTGCTCGACGGCATGGAGGAGGGCGTCTTCGCCATCGACGCCGACGAGAACGTGCGCTTCCTCAACCGCGCCGGTCGCCAGCTCCTGGGCGTCGCGGACACGGATCCGATCGAGGGCCGCCCTGTGCAGGCGGTCGTCCGCGACCCGCAGGTGCTCGCCCTCGTGCGCGGCGCGCTGCGCCGCGGCGAGTCGAGCGACGCCGAGATCGTGTGGGACGGCGCGCCGAAGCGGCTGCTCCACGTCCGCGCGGCGCCCGTTCGGGACGGCGGCCCCGGCGCGATCCTCCTCCTCGGCGACGTCTCGCGGATCCGGCGCCTCGAGCGGATGCGGTCCGACTTCGTCGCGAACGTGAGCCACGAGCTCCGCACGCCGCTCTCGGCGATCGCGGCGTCGGCGGAGACCCTCGAGGGCGGTGCGCTCTCCGACCCGGACGCGGGGCCGCGGTTCGTCGACACGATTGCGCGGCACGCCGAGCGACTCCGCGCCCTGGTGGACGACCTCCTCACGCTCTCGCGGCTCGAGTCGGCCCCCGAGACCATCGAGCGCGTCCCCGTGGACATGGCCGGCGTGGTGCGCCAGGCCTGCGATGCCGTCTCCGCGCGGGCCCGGGACTCGAAGGTCCACGTCGACGTGGACGCTGAGGGCTCGGTGAAGGTGCTCGGCGATCCCGAGGCCCTCCGGCGGCTCGTGGACAACCTCGTCGTCAACGCCGTCACCTACACGCCCGCCGACGGCTGGGTGAAGGTGGGGCTCGGGGTCGAGGCGGGCCGCGCGGTGCTGACGGTCGCCGACTCCGGCATCGGGATCGGCGCCGAGCACCTCGAGCGGATCTTCGAGAGGTTCTACCGGGTCGACAAGGCCCGTTCCCGCGCGAAGGGCGGGACGGGCCTCGGCCTCGCCATCGTGAAGCACTCCGTGAACCTGCACGGGGGCGAGATCGCCGTCGACAGCCGGCCCGGGGCCGGCAGCACCTTCACCGTCCGCATCCCCTTGACCCGCGAGGGCGACGCCCCGGTCGAACCCGCGTGACCGCCGCCCTCCTTCCCCCCCCGCTCGCCGCCCCTTCCATCCTAGCGCCCCGGCGCCGGAGCCTCGACATGACCCGCCACTTCCTCCTCGCCCTCGACGAGCTCAACAAGGACGTCCTGTCCATGGGCGGCGCCGTGGAGGCCACGGTCTCCCGCGCCGTCCGCGCCTTCCTCGACCGCGACGTACGGGAGGCCCGTGCCGTCGTGGACAGCGACCGCGACATCAACCTCCAGGAGCTGCGGATCGACGAGGAGTGCCTCAAGATCCTCGCCCTCCACCAGCCCACGGCCCGCGACCTGCGCTTCGTGACGGGCGTGATGAAGATCATCAACGACCTCGAGCGCGTCGCCGACCTCTCGGTGAACGTCGCCGAGCGCGCGATCGTCCTGGCCGAGCTGCCACCGCGCGAGACCCCCATCGCCTTCGTCGAGATGGCCGACCGGGCGCGCGCCATGCTCACCGCCTCCCTCGACGCCCTCGTGCGTCACGATCCCGCGATGGCGATGGACGTCCTGCGGATGGACGCGCCCATCGACGCCCTCCTGAAGGGGATGTTCGACGAGCTCGAGGTGGACATGGCGAAGGACCCCGCGCGCATCCGGGCCGACCTCCAGATCCTCTCCGCCGCCAAGAACATCGAGCGCATTGCCGACCACGCCACCAATGTCGCCGAAGACGTCGTCTACATGGTCGAAGGCAACATCATCCGTCACAGGCACTGACGATGTCGGTGCCTGTGAAGACAGGGGCTTGCGAGGCCCCTGACGGGGCGCGGGCGGAAGGACAGAGGAGGAGACGCCCGGGAGTCGTGGTCGCCGACGGTGGGGGGGAATTCGGGGGCGGCGGGGGGCGTCGGAGGGAGGCGGGCGGGTCTCGCGGATCGAGAGGATGGATTCCCCGCGCGGAGATGCCATGATCCTCGCCATGAGCCCCCTCGTCCGCCGCCTCGGCCTCGCGCTCCTCCTCGCCTCGACGGCCACCGGGGCCGCCGGATGCAGCTCGGACGGGCGCCGCCTGCGCTCGCCGTATCCGCGCGGCTCGGACTGTGCGCGCCTCGTGTGCCAGCACGTCCGCGACCTCGGCGTGGACCGGTCCGACGTCCTCCACGACTCGTGGCGCGAGGGCAGCCGCTCCGATCTCGCGCACACCTGGCGACGGAACGAGCCCTGCTGCCGGTAGGCGGCGGGGGCCGCAGGCTCCGTACCGCTACGCTCCCTGCTCGCGCGAGTGTCCCACGATCGCGAAAGGCCGTTCAGCGCTTCCAGCCGAGCGCGTCGAAGACCCACCACGTGCCCGCGGCCACGAGGGCCGCGGCCGGGATCGTCAGCACCCAGGCCCACACCACGCGGCCGGCGACGCCCCACTTCACGGCGTTCAGGCCGCGGGTGGTGCCCACGCCCACGATGGCGCCCGTGATCGTGTGCGTGGTCGAGACGGGGATCCCGAGCCACGTCGCGCCGTAGAGCATCAGGGCCCCGCCCGTCTCGGCCGAGAACCCGTGCACCGGCTGGAGCTTGCAGATCTTCTGGCCCATCGTCTTCACGATGCGCCAGCCCCCGAGGAGGGTGCCGAGCGCCATGGCCGCGTGGCAGGCGTACACCACCCAGTCCGGCGGCACCGTGGCGCCGGCCGTCATCCCGAGCGACGAGCGCACGCTCGGGGACGCCGACAGCAGCACGGCGAAGATGATGCCCATGGTCTTCTGCGCGTCGTTGCCCCCGTGGCCGAGGCTGTAGGCCGCCGCCGAGACGAGCTGCGCCCGGCGGAAGGTCCGGCTCACGCGGGACGGCGGCCACGTTCGGACGACCCAGTAGGTCGCCCACATCAGGAGGAAGCCGAGGATGCTCCCCATGACCGGCGCGACGAGGATGAAGGCCCCGATCTTGAGCAGGGCGGGAGCCTGGAGCGAGTGGATGCCCGCCGCGGCGACGGCGCTCCCGGCGAAGCCCCCGACGAGGGCGTGGGAGGAGGACGACGGGATCCCGCCCCACCAGGTCACGAGGTTCCACACGATCGCGCCCACGAGCCCCGCCGTCACGACGGGCAGGGTGATCGCCGACGGCACGACGACGCCCTTCCCGATGGTCTTGGCGACCGCGAGCGGGAAGACGAGGTAGGCTACGAAGTTGAAGAAGGCGGCCCAGGCGACCGCGAGGTTCGGGGACAGCACCCGCGTCGACACGACCGTGGCGATCGAGTTCGCGGCGTCGTGGACGCCGTTGATGAAGTCGAACGCGAGGGCGATCGCGATGACGATCGCCACGGTCCAGAGCTCAGACATTCTTGAGGACGATCCCCTCGATCGCGTTCGCGACGTCCTCGCAGCGGTCGGTGGCGGACTCGAGCTCCTCGATGATGTTCTTCCACTTCATGACGTAGAGCGGGTCGTGCCCCCCGTCGAAGAGGGAGGCGAGGGCCTGCTGCTCGATGCGGTCGCCCTCGTTCTCCTGGGTGTGGACGTCCCGGCAGCGCTGGCGGACGAACTCCGCGTTCTTCATGTTGCGCATGGCCGGGAGCATCTCGACGATCAGGGCGGTCGCATGCACGAGGCACCGGGCGAGCAGGCGGGCGTCCTCGATGGGCTCGTCGATCTTGTAGAGGATGATCCGGGCCACCGCCGTGTCGATCAGGTCGATGATGTCGTCGAGCTTGCAGGCCAGCTCGTGGATGTCCTCGCGGTCGATCGGCGTGATGAACGTGGTGTTGAGCCGCTCGAACGTCTCGTGGGTGATCTCGTCGCCCGCGTGCTCGATGTCCTTGATCCGCTTCGCCCG
>JAYTCP010000047.1:0-2652 GCA_043736435.1 Planctomycetia bacterium
AAGCGCCGCGACGCACTCCCCAAGAAGCTCGTCTGGGAGGTCGCCGGCTCCCCCTACCCCCTCCCCGAGGACGACACGGACCGCAAGGTGGCCCGCTACGTCAAGGAGGACTTCTACTGGCTCCACTACGACCGCCCCGCCGACCGCGCCTACACGACCGCCACGATCGACGGCAACACGATCGCCCTCTCGCTCTCGACGGGCTTCCCCGAGGACTGGACGATCTGGTTGAAGCCCAAGATGGTCGACGTCACCAAGGAGGTCGTCGTCACCGTGGACGGCAAGGAGGCCTACCGCGGCATCCCCGTCCCCGACGTGCTCACGGTCCTCGAGACGCTCGACTCCCGCGTCGACCGCACCCTCACCTTCGACCGCCGAATCCGCCTCGCGAAGAATTGACGCAACACAGGGGCCCTCCCGCCGGAAGGAGAGGTATGAGCCCCGCCTCCGACCCCGACTTCCTCCTCGCAAGCTACGGCCGCACCGGCAACGCGAAGGACCTCGCCGCGCTCTTCGACACCACGGCCCCCGAGCTCTTCCGCGTCGCCCTGGCCACCGCCCCCGACGCCGCCTCCGCCGAGGACGCCCTCCAGGAGACGTTCCTCACCGTCATGGACGCGGCGCCCAGGTTCGACGCGTCCCGCCGCGCGCTCCCCTGGCTCGTCGGCATCTTGAAGTTCAAGGTCGCCGCCGTGCGCTCCCGCCGCGTCCGCACCCGCGGCCAGGACGACACGCCCCCGCCCACGCTCGCCGACGCCCCCACCGACGGCGAGGCGGACCCCGACGACCTCGCCCGCGTGCGCCTCGAGATCGAGCACCTCGCCGAGCCCTACCGCAGCGTCGCCCTCCTCCGCTGGCGCTACGGCCTCTCCCCCGCCGAGATCGCTCACGTCCGCGGCGAGCCGCCGGGCACCGTGCGCTCGATCCTCTCTCGCAGCCTCGAACGCCTGCGCCGCGGCATGCGCGCGGTGCCGGCGCTCTTCCTCGGCTCACGCACGGAACGGGGCCTCGAAGGCGTGCGGGAGAGCCTCCTCCACGCGGCCACCGCGAGGACAGGCGCGGGCCCGCAAGCCGTGGCCTCCACCGCCAGCCGCGCGTGGATCGTGGGCGCATCCGCGGCCGGGATCCTCCTCACGGGGACGATCCTGTTCTGGAATTCCGGGGGCGGCGGGGGCGCGCCCCCGCCCGCAGGTCCCCCGCCCTCGCCGACGCTCGCCGCCGACGCGACGGAGAAGGGGAACCCGCCCGGCCTCGCAGGCGCCGGGCGGGACGCGCGTGGAATGGCGGCGGCGATGGCGGTGCGCCTCCGCGGCCGATGCGTGGACATCGATCGCAAGCCTCTCGCGGGCGTGCATCTCGCTGTGGCCCCCGAACTCCCGGACGACGACAGCACCCCGGAGCTCTCGTCTCTGCCGACCGTCGGCACATCGGGCGAGGACGGCGCGTTCGAGATCGGCTCGCCGCACGCGGCATCCCGCGTCGTCGCGTTCACCGACGACGGTCGATTCGGGATCGCGTCGGAGGCTCGCTCCGGGATCGACGTCGAAGTGGTGCTGCGGTCCCCGCGCACCCTGAAGGGACACACCGTGAATGAGACGGGGAGTCCCGTCGCAGGGGCACGCATCGTCGCGCACCAGTTCGTCGGGGGGCTGCTCATCAAGCGCGAGGCCACCTCGGGGGCGGACGGCAGCTTCACGCTCGAGTTTCCCGCCGGCGGCCCGCCCGGGACCGATCCCATGGCTAGCGCAGCCTACCTCCTGGCGACGGCGGACGGCCGCGGCGCGTGCTCGCGCTCCGTGGACCTGCCGCGGGCGGGATCGAAGGTGACGCTCGAACTGGGCCCGCCCGCGACCTGGGCGGTGACCGTGACCGCCGAGGCCGGGGGGGCGCCGGTCGCCGGCGCGGAGGTCACGGCGTACGGCGACCTCGGCGCCCCCCTGTGGATCTCCGAGACCGGTCGGGGCCGAAGCCTCCTCCCGGCGCAGATCCTCTCGCGGGGCACCGCCGACGGTGGCGGAAGCGCGCTCCTCCTCGGGCTGCCGCTTGCCTCCGCGAATGCGGCCGCAGGCTCCGGGTTTCCAGCGTCGCGACTCGTCGTCGGGGTCCGGGCGCCAGGCTACGAGCCTCAAACCGTCCCGCTCCCGCAGGACGCGCCGCAGCCCATTCGCTTCGCCGTCGTGCTTCTTCCCTCCACGGGTGCTTCCGCCCCCAGGGACATGCCGGTGAGTCGCCCCCCGGCGCAACCCGAGGCCAAGTACTCCATCCTCGTCGTGGACGAGGCGGGGAGCGGCATCCCCGCGGCGCACCTGGTCATCGAGTCTCTGGGAGTGTCTTCGCGAACGGATGCGTCCGGGGCTGGAAGCCTCACCGTCACCGGCACACTCGCGGAGGTGATGGCAAAGCCTCGCCTCATCACCGTGTCCGCGGCGGGATACGTCCGAGAAGTGATCCCCCTTCCCCCCACGCCCCCCCAATCCCCCATCCGGATCGTCCTCCATCGCGGCGGCGTGATTCGCGGACGCGTGCTCGAAGCCGAGGGGGCGCCCGTCAGCGGGTGCGAGGTGAGCGCGCACGTCACGGGGGAGAACGCGACGCACGTCCGGGCGCTCTCCCAGACCGACGAGGCGGGCTGGTTCCGGTTGGAGGGCATCG
>JAYTCP010000048.1:0-6278 GCA_043736435.1 Planctomycetia bacterium
GTGCCACCGCTCGAGACGTCCACGACGTCGCACCCGTGCGCGGCGAGCGCGCGGGCGATCCCGACCGACTCGAGCTCGGTAACGCCGGAGCCGTCGGACATCCAGTCGGTCGCGCTGATCCGCACGAAGACGGGGCGGTTCGACGGCCACGTCGCGCGCACCGCGTCGAGCACCTCGAGGGGGAATCGCAGGCGGTTCGGTAGGGAGCCGCCGTACGCGTCCGTCCGCCGGTTGGAGAGGGGCGAGAGGAACGAGGAGAGCAGGTACCCGTGCGCCATGTGGAGCTCGACGAGGTCGAATCCGGCCCGCAGCGCCCGGCCGGCCCCGGCGGCGAAGTCGGAGACGACCTTCTCGAGGTCCTTCCGGGTCATCTCCCTCGGCGCGGGCCAGCCCGGGCCGAACGGGACCGCCGAGGGCGCGTAGGTCGTCCACGCCGCGGGCGGAGGCAGGGGGGCGTCGCCCTCCCAGGGCAGGGCGCACGAGGCCTTCCGCCCCGCGTGGGCCAGCTGGAGGCCCACCTTGGCCTTCGAGTGCCCGTGGACGAAGTCGGTGATGCGCCGCCACGCCGGGACGTGCGCCTCGGCATAGATGCCCGTGCACCCGAGGGTGATCCGCCCCTCGGCGGACACGTCGGTCATCTCGGCGATCACGAGGCCGGCCCCGCCCACGGCGCGGCTACCGAGGTGGACGAGGTGCCAGTCGGTGGGGGCGCCGTCGACGGCCGAGTACTGGCACATCGGGGACACGACGATGCGGTTCTCGAGCCGCAGGCCCCGCACGACGTACGGCGTGAAGCAGGGCGGGGGCGCGGAGCCGTCGCTCGCCCGCGGCGCGCCCGCCTTCTCGGCGAACTCGTCCCGCACCCGCGCGACGAGGGCGGGGTCGCGCCTGCCGAGGTTGTCGTAGGTGATGCGCTTGCTGCGCGTCATCAGGTTGAACGTCAGCTGGAGAGGCGACTGCTTCATCCAGCGCGCGGCGTGCTCGAACCAGGCCTGGCTCGTCCCAGCGGCGCGCTGGACCTTCGCCACGTCCACGCGCCGGGCCTCCTCGTAGGCGGCGAGCACCTTCTCGACGTCGGAGGTGCCGTACGCGCGGAAGGCCCCCGCGAGGGCGATGGCGTCCTCCATCGCGAGCTTCGTGCCCGAGCCGATGGAGAAGTGGGCCGTGTGGACCGCGTCCCCCACGAGCACGACGTTGCCGTGATGCCACCGCTCGTTCTTGATCAGGGGGAACCGGCGCCAGATCGACTTGTTCGTGAGGACCTGGTGCCCGGCGAGGTGGTCGGCGAAGAGCGCCTCGACGTAGCGGACCGTCTCGGCCTCGGTGGCGCGGTCGAGGCCTGCCTTCGTCCAGGTGTCCTCGTGGCACTCGACGATCCAGGTGGAGAGGCCCGGCTCGAACGGGTAGGCGTGGACGACGAACAGCCCGTGCTCGTTCTCGCGGAACACGAACGTGAAGGCGTCGAGCGGCTTCGTGGTGCCGAGCCAGCAGAAGCGGCACGCCCCCCACTCGATCGTAGGCCGAAACTCCTTCGCCAGGGCCGTGCGCACGATGCTCTGGACGCCGTCGCCGGCGACCACCAGATCGGCGTCGCGCACCGCCTCGAGGCCGGGGACCTCGTCCTCGAAGCGCAGCTCCACCCCGAGGGCGAGGCAGCGGGCGTGGAAGATCTGGAGGAGGCGCTTGCGCGAGAGGCCGCAGAACCCGTGGCCGGTGCTACGTACCCTCGTGCCGCCGTAGAACGTGTCGATGTCCCCCCAGTACGCGAACTGGCGCCGGATCTCCGCGTAGCTCTCGGGATCGGCCTGCTCGAAGTTGCCCAGGGTCTCGTCGGAGAACACGACGCCCCACCCGAAGGTGTCGTCGGCGCGGTTGCGCTCGTGGATCGTGATCCGCGCGTCGGCGAAGGCCTTCCGCATGAGGATCGCGAAGTAGAGGGAGGACGGGCCTCCGCCGATGCAGTCGATCCGCACGGGACCCTCCGGGACGGGCGGCCCGGGAGCCGCGCGACGCCGTGAGCCTACCCGGCCCGAGGTGCTCCCCGACGCGGCGAAGGGGGCGACTCCGGGTCAGGAGGGACGGACCTTCCGAGGCCACGCGGCCACCGCCAGGGCGCCCCAGCCGACGACGAGGGCCACCCCGCCGAACGGGGTCACGGCCCCAAGGCCGCGCACCTCGGTGGCGGCCAACGCGTACAGGCTGCCGGAGAACAGCACCGTCCCGACGACGAACGCGACGGCCGCCACCGCGAGCGCCTTGCTCGGCCCGAAGGCCCGCGCGGCCGATCCCGTCGCCAGCAGCGCAAGGGCGTGCACGGCCTGCCAGCGGACTCCCGCGTCCATCCACGCGAGGCGCGGGGCGCTCCACGCGTCCTCGAGCGCATGGGCCGCGAACGCGCCGACGAGCACCGTGAGCCCCCCGAGGACGGCCCCCCACGTGAACGCGCGCTCGCCCATGGTGCGATCTCCAGCCGGACGGGACGTCTTCGAACACGACCGGCTCCGGAGCCCCTCGCCTACCTGTTCCGGTCGTCCTTTGCCGAGTCGTAGTCGCACTCTCCCTCGAAGCCTGGATACGGACACCCGTACGGCTCGGTCTCGGTGACCTTGGGCTCGCTCCCCGAGAGGATCGCGTCGAGCGCGTCCTTCAGGTGCCCGACCTTCGGCTCCATCAGGTCGTCGTCCATGTTCCCGCGGTAGCGCACGCGGCTCGACGCGTCGAGGACCACGATCTCGGCCGCCGTCCGGACCCCGACCTTGCGCGTCAGGACCTGCTTCGGGTCGAGGAGCATGCGGTAGGCGGTGTAGTTGGTGCCCATCTTCGCGAGGACCCCCTTCGGCGTGTCCGTGGGATACCCGTCCACGCCCACGAACTCGACGCCCTTCTTCTCGTAGGAGACGAGGATCTCGCGGATGCGGGGCTCGATCATCTCGACGCACGGGCAGTCGATGCTCCAGAAGACGAGCACGGTGGCCTTCGACCCGTAGAGGCTCGGGATCGGGCGGGGCTTCCCCCCGATGTCGTGAAGCGTGATGCCCGACAGGTCGACCGTGGAGCCGATCGGCGGGGGCGGCTCGGGGGCGCGCGTGGAGGCCGCGATGGGGTCCTGACCGACTTGTGTCAGGACCGCGTAGGCCGAGCCGGCCACGAGCACGAGGAAGACGAGCATGTCGCCGCGGAAGACCATGGTCGAACCATGGTACGGGGTACTTCAAGGGGGCGCGGGGGACCGACCGACCGCCGGATCGGGGGAGCGGCGGCCCTCCCCGCTGGGACAGGGAGTACGATCCGGCGGGGCCTCCGGCCGCCCGCCGCGCGGCGGCGCGGGAGCAGGGCGGCCCGGACGGCCCGGCGGACCCGATGACCGCATCCCCCCCCATCGACAACGAGACCCTGGCCGCGACCTTCGTCGAGGTCTCGACCCTCCTCGAGCTCACGGGGGACAACCCCCACCGGGTCCGCTCCTACGCGTCGGTCGCGCGCACCCTCGCCGCCCTTCCCCGCCCGGCGGGGGAGATGCTCGCCGACGGCACGCTGACCCACGTGAAGGGGGTCGGCGAGGGCACGGCCGCGCGCGTGAAGGAGATGGTCGAGACGGGCCGCCTCGGGGTGCTGGCCGAGCTGCGCGCCCAGGTGCCCGCGGGGCTGTTCGAGCTCCTCGAGATCCCCGGTCTCGGGCCCAAGCGCGTGCGCGAGATCTGGCAGTCCCTCGAGGTCACGGGCCTCGCCGAGCTCGAGTACGCATGCCTCGAGAACCGCCTGCGCGACCTGAAGGGCTTCGGGGACAAGACCCAGGACGCGGTGCTCAAGGGGATCGGCTTCCTCAAGCGCTCCCGCGGCCTCCGGCTCCTGTCGAACGCGCGCGCCGCCGCCGAGCGGGTGCTCAACCGCCTCCAGCGCGAGGACTCGGCGCTCCGCCTCGCGGTGGCGGGGTCCGTGCGCCGGATGAAGTCGACGGTGAAGGACGTGAACCTCCTCGCCACCTCGGGCGACCCGAAGGCGCTGCTCGACGCCTTCACCACGATGACGTTCGTCGCGAAGGTGACCTCGCGGGGCGAGCACGAAGCCCGCGTCACCCTGGAGGACGGCACGCCCGTGGAGCTCACGGTGGTCGAGGAGGACGCGTTCGTCCCGGCCCTGCTCCACCGCACGGGGACGGCGCCCCACGTCGAGGCCTTGAAGGCGGCACTCGCCCGCAAGGGCCTCGACCTCGCGCCCGACGCCGTGCGCAAGAAGGGCAAGCCCCTGCTCGTCGAGGAGGAGCGCGAGGTCTACGCGGCCGCCGGCGTCCCGTGGTTCCCTCCCGAGCTGCGCGAGACCGCCGACCTCGCGCACGCGCCGCCCGACGACCTCGTCGCCATCGTCGACGTGGTGGGCATCCTCCACGCCCACAGCACGTGGAGCGACGGGGCCTACTCGATCCTCGAGATGGCCGTGAAGGCCAGGGAGAGCGGCTTCGCGTGGTTCGCCATCTCCGACCACAGCCGCGCCGCCTCCTACGCGAACGGGCTCGACCCGGAGCGCGTGCGGGCGCAATGGGCCGAGGTGGACGCGCTCAACGCCTCCGGCGAGGCCGGCATCCCGATCCTCAAGGGGATCGAGACGGACATCCTCCCCGACGGATCGCTCGACCTGCCCGACGACCTCCTCGCGGGGTTCGACGTCGTGATCGGCAGCGTCCACTCCGCGTTCCGCCAGGCCGAGGCGGTCATGACCGAACGGCTCGTGCGCGCGGTCAGCCACCCCTTCCTGGACGTCCTCGGGCACCCCACGGGCCGCCTGCTCCTCGGGCGCGAGGGCTACGCGTTCGACCTCGCCCGGGTCCTGGACGCCTGCGCCGAGCACGGCACGGCCGTCGAGCTGAACGCGAACCCCCACCGCCTCGACCTCGACGAGGCGTCGATCCCCGAAGCGACCCGGCGCGGGATCCCCATCGCCATCGACCCCGACGCCCACAGCCTGACCGGCATCGAAGACGTCATCTTCGGCGTGGGCGCGGCCCGGCGCGCGCGCGTGCGCCGCGGCGAGGTCCTGACGGCGCTCCCGATCGACGCCTTCCGAGCCTGGTTGGCGAAGCGGCGCGGGCTCCCGCCCCCGCCGCCCTTCATCGTCCGCACGCCGGACTGCGAGGAGTCCCCGTGAGCGACGGCGAGATCACGCAAGAGCCCCTGCCCGGGAAGCCAAGGGCCCGACGCAAGCGCAGGAAGGCGGCACCGCCCCCGCAGCGCCTCGATCCCGCGACGCGCACGCGGTCCATCCGGGCGTTCGAGGGCCTCAAGGAGACCTACCCCGACGCCGAATGCGCGCTCCACCACAAGAACCCGTTCGAGCTCCTGATCGCCACGATCCTCTCGGCGCAGTGCACGGACGCGCGCGTCAACCTGACGACGCCCGCACTCTTCGCGGCGCTCCCGACCCCGGCGGCGATGGCTGCCGCGCCCATCGAGCAGCTCGAGACGCTGGTCAAGTCGACGGGCTTCTTCCGCAACAAGGCGAAGAGCCTGAAGGGCGCGAGCGAGCGCCTCGTCACGGTCTTCCACGGAGAGGTCCCCCCGTCGATGGAGGACCTGCTCACCCTGCCCGGCGTCGCTCGCAAGACCGCCAACGTCGTGCGCGGCGTCTGCTTCGGGCTGGCCGACGGGGTCGTGGTGGACACCCACGTGCACCGCCTCGCGAACCGGCTCTCCTGGTCGAAGGGGAAGACCCCCCAGCACGTCGAGAAGGACCTGATGGCCCTCTTCCCGAGCTCCTCCTGGATCGAGCTCTCGCACATCCTCATCCAGCACGGTCGACGCCTCTGCATCGCCCGCAAGCCCCGCTGCGCCGAGTGCCCCGTGAAGGCGCTCTGCCCGTCGCGAGAGGGGTAGGCGGAGCGGCGCCCGCGCCTACTTCGCAGGCGACGGCGCGGCCGGTGCAACCGGCGCCACGCGCCGCGGCCACGCGTCGAGGAAGCCGAGGCGGCCCGAGGCCACGTCGCGGCCGATCGCCACGTTCGCGCCGCCGCCCGGCCCCCGCGCCCCCACCATTCCCCACGCGCGGCCGTCGCCCGCGCGCTCGTCCGGGATCGGATCGCCCCCGCCCGCGGGCCGCCGCAGCCAGCGGTCGGTCCCCCCGAGGTCGAGGCACAACCCCAGCTGCGGCAGGTGGAACGGGAACGCGCCCTTGCGGCCGGGCGTCGCGTAGTCGGGACGCTCGTCGATCGCGCCGAAGGCGGCCGCGCCCGCCGCCGCGACGTACGTGTCGTCGCCCCCTTCATCGAGGAGCCAGCCGTTGCTGCG
>JAYTCP010000049.1:0-1576 GCA_043736435.1 Planctomycetia bacterium
GCTCCGAGCTCGGAGCGCCGCGGACGGGGTCGGCCGAGTGGTTCAATTCGATCGACCGGTTCAATTCGATCGACCGGACGAATCGAGTGCGAGCCTCCGCTCGACTCCGACCCGAACAGCTACTTGATGTGAACCATCGCGGCTCCGAGGTTTACGGGCCCGCCCGTGGACCCGGTGCGCGTCCACGTTGCCGAGTCGATCTCGATTTCACTGCTGGGAGGTGTACCACCCCCGGGGCCGGGAGTGAACGTAGCAATGATCTGCCCCGGGTTCCCCACGGTGAATCCGGACAGATGGATCGTAGCCGTTCCCGTGCCCGTCGTAGTTATCGGCACGGAGACCGGCGAGCCCCCAGGATCATTTGAGGGGGTAAAGACCACTCCATTACAGACGCCTCCACCCTTCAATACGATGTGAAGGTCGTTCGCGTCGTCGTACTTGTTGTTGCCGAACGAAGCGGCCAGTCCATTCGCGAAGGCCGGCACGCCGATCAACGCCAAGCCGATCCAGATGACTCCAACCGAGGTCATTCGCTTTCTGCGCATGTTTTTCTCCAGAATTGGCCGTCCTCACCTCCAGCGATCCCATCAACAGATGGGTCCCTCCCGGTCGCGCCGGCAAGCGCAAGTGTACACCCCGCGGACTTTCCTGGGGGTACGCGTGGGAGCAATCCCAAAGAATTGGCGCCGCGGGGCGGGGACGAGCGAATCAGGACGACGGGCGTGCAACCGACGCCGGGGTGGGGATTCGCCGCCAGAGCTCGGATTCAGCACAGGAGCGCGAGTTCCGGCTACAGGTGGTGCGCGAACCACGGGTGCGGCAGCGCAGCAGAATCTCCCGTCCGTGGGCCATTCCGGGAGTACTGCCCGCATCCGACGGTGATCTGGAAGCACAGCCTCGGCGCCATGTACGCGTAAGTCACTGGGGTGGCATGACTTACGATTGAATGGCAGTGGCTCACCTGCTACCAATTTTTTGGGATTGCTCACGTACGCGTCTTGTGAATCCGTTCTCCTCCGCCCTCGGACCGAGGAGGACGGGTGCGTGCACAACTGCCGTCACGCCCCCCCGGGGGCGCGGGACGAGGCAACGTGATTGGGACCGACAAAGTGACGTGTTGGGCATCGACGAAGTGACGAGTCTAGCCCCTCCCCCCGGCGCCCCCGAGATTCCACGCCGAGATCGTGACGGCGCTCCCCGCCCTCGAGGCCCTCGCCCCCGCGTGGCGCGCGCTCCTCGGCCGGGACCGCTTCTTCGTCGGCCCCGACTGGGTCCTGCTCTCCCTCCGCCACGCCCCCTCGGGCACGCACCCGTTCGCGATCGTCGTGCGCGACGGGGCAGGCGCCCTCGCCGGGATCCTGACCCTCGCGCGCCGCGGCCGGCGCGTGTCCGTCTGCGGCGCGCGCGCCGGGGCCGACCACGTCGACGTGGTCGCGGCGGCGGACCGGGCCCCCGCCGTCGCGGAGGCGGTCCTCGACGCGCTGCTCTCCTCGCGCAAGCGCGTCCACCTCGAGCACCTCGCGGAGGAGGGCGCGCTCCGCCATGCGATCCATGCCCGCCGGTGGCACCGTCTTCC
>JAYTCP010000050.1:0-1802 GCA_043736435.1 Planctomycetia bacterium
AGGAGATCGAGAAGGTGCTGGGCCTGGGGCGCGTCGTCGAGGCCCTCGAGCAGCACGGGCTCCGCGCGCGGCGGCGCGAGCCAGCGCAGCCTCCCGGTACCGGCCTCGATCGAACAGGGCAGGGATGCGTCCTCCGGGGCTACGAACCACGCACCCAGCGCCGCGAGGGGCACGTTCGCGGCGGCGTGCGTGCGCGCGGCCGGGATCTCGACGGCCTCGGCCCCGCGCAGGCGCCAGGCCGGCACCGCGTGCACCCACCGGAGCCGGCCGTCCTCCGCGCCGACCCCGGCGACCGCGCCGGAGCCCGTCACGACGCACGCCTCCCCGGACACGATCGTCGGTCGCTCGGCGCGGGGCAGGCTGCGCACCTGGCTCTCGACGAGGGCGCGCGCGTGCTCCGGCGTGGGAGTGGCGATCGCGCTCTCGCCCATCCCGATGGAGGTCACGAAGCGTGGCCGTCCCGTCGCGAGCTCGAGGCAGGCGAGCCACGTCTCGACGTCGCCGCGTCTCGCTGCGAGCACGACGTACACGCGACCGGACACCACGAGGGGCGGAGAGACGACGCCCACGTCGGACGCGCCGAGGACGGGGTGGGCCTCCTCGATCCCGCCCGTCCACCAACGCGGGCGTCCGCTGGCCGCGTCGAGCGCGAACAGCCGCGTGCGGGCCTCGCTGCCGAGACGGCGCAGCTGCACGGGGAGGCCCCGGTACTCGAACATGCCCGTGGCCGGCGGATCCCCGAGCACCGCGAGGACGAGCCCGTCGACAGGGAGGACCGCGCGCACCGGCCGCTCGTGGCGCTGGTAGCGCTGGGCAGCGGCGTACTCGCGCTCGAGGGGCCCGGAGGGGAAGCTCCATCGCTCGAGCCCGGTCTCCAGGTCGAGGCGCGTCACCCGCCGCTCCGCGCCCAGGTAGAGCGCCGTCCCCGAGACGGCCGCGGCGGCCGTGGGTGCGTCGTCGGGCTCGGGCTCCACCTCCGTGACGAGCCCCGGATCCACGAGGGAGCGCGCCCAGAGGGGCAGCACGGTCGGAGGGAGGCGGGGCGCCGGGTCTCCCGCCCCTGCGCGCGCGAGGAGCTGCTGCCGGACGCGGGCGCGCGCGGCGCCTACGACCTCCGCCACCGTGACGACCTGGCCGCCGCGCAGGACGGGCACGGCGCCGTACGGCGTGGTCCCGAGCGCGCCGCGGCGGGCGACGCGCACCAACCCGTCGATGTCGTCGAGGCCGGCGTAGGCGTCCACGAGGCGGACGGCCACCGATGCACGACGCTCGCGGGGCTCGGAGGGATGTAATCGCAGCCAGCGGTCGAGCCGCCGCGCCGCGTCGAGCACGCGCCCGGCCTCGAGGTCGCGGTCGGCGAGCAGGAGTTCGGCGCGCGACCCGGCGGCGGACAGGGGAGCCTCGCGCGCGGCCCGTTCGAGGCCCGAGGGATCGCCGGTGGTCCGGGCCGCGTCCACGAGCGCGGTGGCCGCGGCGGCGAACCGCCGCTCGAGGGCCTCCGCGACCGCGGGCTCGCGGGCACGGAGCGCGGCGAGGCGGAGGAGGGCCACCTCGCGCGCGGGCCACCACAGGCCGGGCTCGACGGCGCCCGCGACCAGCGCCTCGGTCTCGCGCGGCGCCGGCAGCGTCACGTCGGGATCCTGCTCGATCAGGTCCATCCACTGCTCGGCGGCCCCGAGCGGATCGGGAGCGACGCCCGCGACGGGAGCCAGGCGCGCCAGCGCCTCCGCGTCCCGGCGGGTCGCGTCGCCCTGCGCATCTCCGGAGAATCGCGCCCACGTCCCGTCGCCGCCCTGCGGGGC
>JAYTCP010000051.1:0-2007 GCA_043736435.1 Planctomycetia bacterium
GACCTCCTGAACCCCATTCAGGTGCGCTACCAAAACTGCGCTACGCCCCGGCGGGTCAAGACGGCGGGAGTGTACCCCGGGGCAGGGATCCGGCGAGGAACGACCCACCCGAACCAACGCGGGGGTGCGGGGACGGTCAAGGGTAGGGGAGCGGGGCCGGGGGCGCCTCGGGAGGGGGGCTCGACTGCGATCCGGCCCCCCGCGCCCCCCGAATCTGCCCCAGCGACCGGGCCCCGGCGGGCCCGCATCCAGTCAAAACGTCGGATGAGCCGATGAATCGGTAACATCCAAGGGTCGGGATGAACGAAGGAGACGCCGTGGCCGCCACGATCCGCTGCCCCCACTGCTCGGTCGAGAACCCGGCCCCGGCCACCCCGTCGCCCTTCTTCTGCAAGGGCTGCCACCAGATCGTCGATCCGGGCGGCAGCATGAAGGCCGACCGGCCGCCTGCCGCCCCACCGCCCCCGATGCGCGGCGCGGGGGGCGGCGCTCCGGCCCCCACGGCGGCGCGGGAGCCGACCTCGTACGTCTCGCGCTACGGCGGGACCACGCCGCGCGACGCGACCGCGCCCGGCGTCGGCTTCAATGTCGGCGGCTCCCTCCTGGGTGGGCTCGCGCTCGCCGCGATGGCGGGCGGTATCGTCGGGGCGGCGCTCGGCTACGCCGGGGCCCAGTTCGTGAGCCTGCCCATCGTCTCGGCGTTGATCGTCGGGTGGACGCTCAAGCGCGCCCTCGCGGCCGGTGCCGGCGGCGGGACGCCCGACCGCGGCGTGGTCGGCGGGATCCTCTTCCTCGCCATCGTCCTCGCCGTGCCCGGCCTCATGCGCTGGCTCGAGTACCGCGCGGCCGGCGAGGCGTGGAACGCGCGTGCGCACTCCCTCTACGCCCAGGGCGCCGCCGCGGCCGTCAACGACGTCCCCGGCGCGACCAACGCGTTCCGGATCCTCGACACGGACGCCGACGGGCAGATCGTGCTGCCGGGCGGCGCAGGGACCGTGTTCGTCGACGAGGAGGTCCAGCGGCTCGTCGCGGCGAAGGCCAGCGGAAAGCGGCCGTCCGACGGCTACGACGTCGAGCTCCTCGCGGCGACGGGGAAGCAGGGCTTCTACGGTCACATCGATCACGTGCTGCGGAAAGGGGACACGCTGCGCATCCCCGGAACCAAGGGCGTGACCGTGCCCGGCTTCGCCATGGTTGCGCTCTGGCTCGTCGAGCTCCTGATCCTGGTCACGGTGGCGTTCGCGCGCGTGGAGTGACCGTTCACGCGGCGTGACGGAGCGCCGCGCGCTGACGGGCGCGCCGCGGGCGAAAGCACACGCGGGTCGGGCCGTCAAGCCTCGTGCGCGGCCGTCCACCGCTTGCGCGGAGCATGCGCGCCCGCTACCTTCCGTCTCTCTCGCCTGCCGTGGGTGGCGGCGCGCGGGACGCCGGGTGGGCAGCCCTGCGGACGAGGACTCGCGGAGGAGACGGTGTCCCGCACCACGGCGCTCCTGATCGGTCGCGGCGGCCTCACGGCCCGCCTGCGGACCCTGCTGAAGCGCCGGGGGCTCCGCGTCCGGGCCGCAGCCGACTGCGGGGCCGCCCTCGAGACGTTGCGCACCGAGCCGCCCGACGTGGCGGTGCTCGACGTCGAGGGTGCGGGCTTCGCCGCGGGCTCGTTCCGCGAGATGCTGCGCGCGGACCATCCCGACCTGCCGGTCGTCCTCGTGCCGGAGGGCACCGACGCCGGCGCCCTGGTCGCGACCACGGTGGCCGACGAGATCGAGCGCGCGATCGCGCGTGCGCGGGCACGGGCCGGAGGAGCCGCGCGGACGGACGCCGACGACGCGCAGGAGCAGGCTCTCCGTGGCCCATCGGATCCTTCCGGCCGCGCGGGCCGCCCCGGCGGTCCCGACGCCCCGGCGCGCGACGGAGTCGCGGCCTCCGACGGGATCGACACCCCGTTCGACGGCTGGAAGTTCGAGGACCTGACGAGCCGCAATCCGCGGATGCTCGAGCTGTTCGACC
>JAYTCP010000052.1:0-2274 GCA_043736435.1 Planctomycetia bacterium
CCCAGGTAGTGCGTGTCGGCGTTGAACGCCTCGGACGGCACCTTGGGCTCGAACCAGGCGAAGTGGCGCGCGCCGTAGGGGCACGCGGACATGCAGCACCGGCAGCCGATGCACCAGTCGTAGTCGACCACGACGATCCCGTCGGGCTCGGTCCAGGTTGCGCCCGTCGGGCACGACTTCACGCAGGGGGCGTCGCGGCACTGCTGGCACGAGACGGGCAGGTAGAAGTGGCCCTCGCGCGGGACCTGCTCGGCGTCGTAGTAGGCGTTCGCGTGCCCGAAGTCGATGCCGCGCTCCTTGTCCATCTCGAGGACGCGGATCCAGTGGACCTGGGGGTCGCGCGACAGGTTGTTCTCCTCGACGCACGCGTAGACGCAGCGCCGGCAGCCGATGCAGCGCGAGACGTCGAGGGCGTACCCGAACTCGACGCCGGGCAGGGGGCCGGCGGTGCCGATCTTCACGTCCTTGCCCACGCGCTTCTTCGCGTCGGCCTCGAGCTCCTTCACCAGCACCGCGATCTCGTCCTTGCCGCACTCGCGGAAGTTCTTCTTGCCGACGGCGGTGTGGAGGAAGTCGCCGCAGCCCGTCGTCGCGGCCGCCGCGCAGCCGGCGACCACGCAGGAGAGGAACGCGCGGCGCGAGACGCCGCCGGCCTCGATCTCGGCGGTCGTGCACGCGGCGCCCGCGGGGGCCTCGGCCGGCGCGCCGTCGGCCTTCAGGAGCTTCTGGAGCACGCGCTCGGCCTCCGCGAGCACCTCGCCGTGCGGGTCCTCCTGGCCGGAGTCGCGCTCGTGGGCCAGCGCGGGGGGCGGCTCGCCCGGCGCGCAGGAGCCGCTGCCGCAGCAGCCGCCGGCGGACCCGCCGCCGCAACCGTGAACCGGGTTCGCGATCACTTGGGGTTCCTCCGGCTCGGCGGGAAGGGAGCGGGCTCGGGCTTGAGGGGCTTGAAGTGGGGCGAGTGGGAGTCGTGGCAGTGCACGCAGAGGAGGTACTGCTTCTCCCCGTTCCACAGGCCGGTGCGGCGCCCATGAGAGCCCGCCCGCCAGTCGCGATACTTGTCGCCATGGCACTGCCCGCACAGCTCGTAGGAACGCTCGAAGGGCACCTCGAGCCCGCTCGCGAGCCGCAACACGTCCCGCTTCTGGTCGTCGTGGCAGTCGAGGCACCAGCGGTGCTTCTCGTCGTGGCGCAGCACGATCTCGTCGTGCGCCATGGTGAGCGCGCGCCGCGTCGGGTTCGACACCAGGTCCTTGTTGTCGTGGCATTGGGAGCACGGCCACATCTCGGGGTTGATCGGGGGCGGTGGGACGTGCTTCGCCGAGAGGTCGTCCACGTCGCGGCTCGCCGACGGGCCCGGCATGTCGTCCTTGGGCTCGCGCGGCTGCGAGCACGCAGCGAGCGCGGCCACCACGGCGACGCCGAGGACCGAGGCGAGGGCGCGTCGTGCGAGGGGGCGAGGTCCGCTCATGCGAGGCCTTTCGCGGGGCATCCGGGGCGACGGCGCCGGAGGGAGACCGGGAAACCAACCCGATGCAGGGACGCAAGCCCTGTGCCGCGGCCAGGAATCGACGTGGGCCCTTGTGGATCCATGACTTACACCGTTTCGCCCCGAGACCAGGCCCGCCCCGGGGGGGCGTATCCCCCATCCCGGTGAGGGATTTCCATCAGGGCCCTTCCCCGTACGCACCCCGGCATCGTCGCCCTGGCCCTCGCGCTCAACCCCCCGCCGCCGCGCGCAACGCGGCGCAGACCGGCTCGTCCTCGTCGGGCAGCAGGGTCCGCACGTGGAGGAACACGGCGCCGTCCTTCACGGTCGAGAACACCGGCGTGTCCCCGGCCCGCAGGCGCTTTCCGAGGAGGCCGGCCTCGATCGTCGGTGAGGTGACCCGCAGGGCGAGACCGGGCAGCTCCACCGTGGGCAGCGAGCCGGCCCCCACCGCGTCGGCGGCCTCGGCGATCTCGATCGCGAGCGTCGGCGCCGCCGCGCGGGCCTTCGCAAGTAGCGCCGTCGCACGGGCACGCAGGGCCTCGGGCGTCGCCGTCAGCGCCGCGAAAGTCGGGTGCGTCTCGCACAGCCGCTCCGGGTGGAGGAAGAGCCGCAGCGTCGCCTCCATGGCGATCAGCTTCAGCTTGTCGCAGCGCACGGCGCGGTAGAGCGGGTGCGCACGGACGCGGGCCACGGCGTCGGCCTTGCCGAGGATGAGGCCCATCTGCGGGCCGCCGATCAGCTTGTCGCCCGAGGCCGTCACGAGGTCGGCACCCGCGGCGAGGCTC
>JAYTCP010000053.1:0-1554 GCA_043736435.1 Planctomycetia bacterium
CGCGCATGCGCCGCGCGATCTACGTGTGGCTCGACGAGCAGGGGGGCGCGGGCCTGCGGCCGCTCGCCCTCGAGGCGCTGCGCACGAAGCGGACGCTGCTGGCCCCGGCGGCGCCCACGAAGTAGTCGCGGGACCCCGTCGCCGCCGCGGACCTGCCTCCGGCCGCGCACGCCGACGCCCCGTTCGATGCGACGGGCGCTCCCCCGCTACCATCGGTCCATGGCGCGCGCACGCGGACTCCGGCTCCTGCTGTTCGCGCTGGCGGGGGTCGCCCTCGGCGCGCTTCCGGGCGCACCGCACGCGAGGGCCGACTGGCTGGTCCCGAAGTCGGGCCCCAAGGTGCGCGGCGTGCTCGTCAAGAAGAGCGACACCGAGGTCGTCTTCAACCCGTACGGCTCCCGCAACCCGGGCATGACGTACGGCGTCGTGCGCCTCGCGCCCGAGCAGGTGAAGCGTCTCGACGTCGAGCCGCCGGCCGAGCCGGAGGTCCTCCGCCGCCTCCAGGCGCGGGCGGCCGGCGACACGGCCGAGCTGCGCGCGATCGCGGCCTTCGCCATGGCGCGAAAGCTCAAGCACCACGCGGAGATGGTCTGGGCGCTCACGCTCGCGGAGGCGCCGACGGACGCCGAGGCCCTCGCCGCGATCGGCGGCGCCGCGCGCTTCGAGAGCCTGCGCAGGGGCAATCCCCTCCTCGACGCCGAGCTCCTCGCGGCCGTGCGGCGCTACGCGGCGGAGGCCGCCCCCGCGGAGCGGAGGAAGCTCGCGGCCGACCTCGCGTCGCGGGGCTTCGCGGCCAGGCCGGAGGACCTCGAGCGCTACCGCCGGAGCTCGCTCCAGCCCAAGGGGTACCTCGAGGACGTGCCGCTTGCGCTCCACGCCGACCGGTACGCAGACCCGGTCTACACGCTGTTCGTCCCGGACGCGTACGACGCCGCGGTCTCGTGGCCCCTGCTCGTCGGCCTCCACGGCGGCGGCCCGGACGGCAAGGCCGGCGACGAGGTGGTGGGCAGCGGTCCCTCGGCGATGAGCTTCTACCGGTCGCTCGCGGCCGAGCGCGGGGTGATCGTCGCGTGCCCCACGGCGCAGACGGCCGGCTGGGGCAACAAGGTCAACGAGGAGCTCGTGCGGGACGTGATCGCGGAGGTCAGGCTCCTCTACCACGTCGACGTCGACCGCATCCACCTGACGGGCCACTCCATGGGCGGATACGGCACGTGGTCGCTGGGCCCGCGCATGTCCGACCTCTTCGCGACGGTCTCCCCCATGGCCGGGGCGGGCGACGGGAACCTGAAGCCGCTGATCGACACCCGCACGCCGATCTTCGTCTACCACTCGGCCGACGACTTCATCCCGGTGCAGAGCGATCGCGACGCCGCGAACCGGCTGCGCGAGAGCGACCTCGACTTCATGTACACCGAGCTCGAGCACGAGGGCCACGGCTGCCCCGAGTCGGTGCGCGTCGAGCTGTTCGACTTCCTCCTGCCGCGGCGCAACTTCGACCCGAAGCAGAAGGACGTGTGGCCCCGCTCCTCGCTGTGGGGAAAGGCGACGTCC
>JAYTCP010000054.1:0-4130 GCA_043736435.1 Planctomycetia bacterium
GTGCGCGCCAAGGGGATGATGCTGGTCCAGGCGGGCGTCGACCCGAAGGACGAGCCCAAGGCGCGTCGCATGATCCTCGCGCTGACGCGCGAGGTCGCGGGCGGAGCCCTCGATCCCCAGGCATTCGAGGCGGTGCGCGAGGCGGCGCGGTCGCGGATCGCCGCGCTGCGCGACGAGCGGGGCCTCGCGCTCGGCTTCGCGCAGGAGATGGTGGTGCTCGGCCTCCCTCCGCGCCCGGAGACGCACCTGGCTCGACTCCTCGCCGTGCGGCCCGCCGACGTGCGCCGCGTCGGCGCGAAGCTCTCGCTCGACGGGACGTTCTTCCTGACCGGAGGCAAGGCATGACCCCCGCACGCACCCGTACATCGTCCCCCGTGCGTCGCGCGGCGGCCCCGGTCTCCGCCAAGCGCGCCTTGCGACGCGGGCCCACGGGCTTCACCGTCCGTTCCGAGCCCCGGGTCGGCGGGTCGGTGCTCGAGGCCCGCACGCCGGGCGGCACGCCCGTCATCGTGCGGCCGATGCCGGGCTTCTCGAAGTCCTACGCCCTGCTGGCGACGCGCTTCGGTTCGCTCGACGCCGCGCTGCCGGACGGGAGGGCCCTCCCCGTCGGGCTCGCGCACTTCCTCGAGCACAAGATGTTCGCGTCGCCCGAGGGAGACGTGTTCGACCTGTACGCCAAGCGGGGGGCCTCGGCGAACGCCTACACGACGTTCGGGCACACGGCCTACCTCTTCTCGTGCACGTCGCGGTTCGAGGAGAACCTCGTCACCCTGCTCGACACCCTCGGCACGATGCACGCGGACGCCGCCGGCATCCAGCGCGAGAAGGGGATCATCGGGCAGGAGATCGCCATGTACCAGGATGACCCGTCCTGGCGCGGCTACTTCGGCCTGCTGGGCGCGCTCTACCGCGACCATCCGATCCGTCTCGACGTCGCCGGCACGAAGGAGACCATCGCGCCCATCGACCGCGACGTGCTCCTCGCGACGCACGCGGCCTACTACCACCCCGAGAACCTCGTCCTCGTGGTGGCGGGCGACGTGGACCCGGCCCTCGTCCTCGCGCGCGCGACCGAGCGCCTGGCCGCCCCCGCGCGGGGCGCCGTCCACCGACGCGCCGCGGTCCCCGAGCCCGCGGCTCCGGCGTCGGAGGAGGTGCGACTGCCCCTCTCCGTGAGCCGGCCGCACGTGCTGCTCGGCTGGAAGGACGTGCCGCCGGGCGCGACGGGTCTGCCGCTCGTCCGCCACGAGGTCGAGACGGAGGTCGTGCTCGAGGCCCTGTTCGGCGACGGCGGGGTCGTCGAGGCCGCGCTCTACCGCGAGGGGATCGTCGACGAGAGCCTCGAGGCCGCGTCCGAGGCCGGCCACGACTTCTCGTTCTCCGTCGTCTCGGCCGAGGTGGACGACGTCGAGGCCTACCGGACGCGGCTCCTCGAGGCGGTGGACGCCGTCGCCCGGCGCGGGCTCGCACCCGCGGACGTCGAGCGGTGCCGGCGCCGCGCCTGGGGCGGCTGGCTGCGCGCGTACAACTCGCCCGAGGGGACCGCCTCGATGCACCTCGGCATGGCGCTGAAGGACGCACGGCCGGAGGACGCGCTTGCGGCGCTCGAGGCCACGACCCTCGCCCGCGCGAACGAACGCCTCTTGGAGCTCGTCGCGCGACCCCGGGCCTGGTCCATCCTCCTGCCCCGCGGCGTCGCATAGCAGTCGCGCCGCGCGGACGGTAGGATCCCTCCCGATGTCCTCGCTGGCCCTCGACCGGATCCGCCGCTGCCTCGCGATGGTCCCGCTCATCCGCGCCCGTCCCGGGATCCGGATCGGCGACCTCGCGTCGATGTTCGGCGTCCGCGAGGCGGAGATCCGGGCGGACATCCACGAGGTCCTCACCCTGTGCGGGGTGCCTCCCTACCTCCCGCACAACTACTTCGTGTTCCAGATCGAGGGCGACCGGGTCCGCATCCGCTTCGCCGAGCACCTCAAGCGTCCGGTCCACCTGACGCTCCAGGAGGCCCTCGCGATCGTCCTCGCCCTCGGGGGCGTCGGGAGCGGCCGGGTCCCGCCCTTCGGCGACGCGGCGGCCCGGTTGCGCGAGAAGATCCGCCGGCTGCTCAAGCAGGGCGACCGGGACGTGGTGGACGCGTTGGGCCGCTCGGTGGCGGGTCGTCGGGCCCCCGAACCGGTCCTCGAGACCATCGCGCGCCTCAAGGAGGCGATGGCCCGCAACGTCGCCGCGAAGATCGTGTACTACACGGCCGGCCGCGACGCCGTCACGGAGCGCGAGATCGAGCCCTACGGTCTCGTCGACCACCGCGGCATCTGGTACGTGGTCGCCCGCGACTCGATCCGGGACCGCGAGCTGCCGTTCCGCGTGGACCGCATCCGCACGGTCGCCCTGACCGAACGGGAGTACCTCGTCCCGGACGACTTCACCGCGGAGACCTACCGCCGGGAGGAGATGTACGAGGAGGGCGGGGACGAGGTCGCGGTGAAGGTGTGGTTCTCGGAGGCGGCCTCCCCGAGGGTGCTCGAGTCGGCCGCGCGGCGCGACGTCGAGTCGCGCCCCGACGGCAGCCTGGTGCGGACCTTCCGCACCGGTCCCCGGGCCCGCTGGCTCTACGCCTTCGTCTCGCGGTTCGGCCCGGACGCGGAGGTCCTGTCTCCCCCCGACCACCGCGCAGGGATGGCCGCCTACCTCGACGGGATCCTCGGGACCGCCACCGAGGCGCGGGCCACGGCCGCCGCGCGCGCCAAGCGCGAAGGGCCGCCCAAGACGCGGCGGAAGCCGCCCGGCACGAGTCCGGCGCCGGGGTAACGTCCCGCCGGACGCACGCCCCCGGCCTCCCGGCGGGGCGCCGCGCGTTCCTCCGTCCGCGTCCCGGCGGGTGGGCGGAGGGCCTCGGGGTGTCGCCGTTCGCGACGACGCCCTCCCGGGCGGCGGGATCGGCAGTCGTCGCTATGGCTCCGGGGGGGGCCATCCGGTACGATCCCCTCGGTGCCGGGTCCCGATGACCTGGACTCGTCGGCGGGTGCGCGACCGCCTTCCCCGGAGTGGAGGTTCTCGATGCGTCATCTGGCTACGCGGCGGTCGCGCGTGGGTGGTCTGCTCCTCGCGGGGGCGCTCGCCTGCGTGGGCCTGCGGTCCCAGCCTCCCGCCGCGGCCGCGCCCCCGGCCGGATCGTGGACCTCGGTCACGAAGGGCCTCGGGGTCCGCGGCGTCCACACGGTGAGGGTGACGAACAAGAGCCCCGAGCTCTGGTACGCGAGCATCTTCGGGACGAAAGGCTCCCGGCACGGTGTCTGCGTGAGCAAGGACAAGGGCGCCACCTGGAAGCCCTTGCGCCAGGGGCTCGAGGACCTGATCTCGGAGCGCGACCCCTATCAGCTCACGATCGACCCGAAGGACGACAAGGTCCTCTACGCGGTGTGGCGCGGCAAGATCTTCCGTTCCACGAACTCCGGCGAGGCCTGGGAGTTCATCGGGAGCGGCACGTCCAACTTTTCGCTCGACGGCACGCAGAACCGCAGCTGGATCGCGGGCGTCGCGGTCGACCCGTCGAACTCGAAGCGGCTCCTCGCCGGGACGCTGTCGCGCGGGTACCACGGAGGGCTCTTCGAGTCGAAGGACTGGGGCAAGAGCTGGACGCAGATCGCGGGGACGGGCTCGCGCAAGGACCTCGAGCAGTCGGGGCTCGGGCACGAGGCGTGGCCCATCAGCCTCGACCCCCGCAGCGACAAGTTCATCGTCGTCGGAGGCCAGTCGGGCTCGGCCTGGGCGAGCGACGACCGGGGCGTCCACTTCAAGTCCACGCAGCCGGGAGGCGCGGGCATCCACACCGCCTACGCGATCACGGAGATGCAGGGCCGCGAGGCCTTCCTCGCCGAGTCGCGCGGCCTGTGGCGCACGCGCGACGCGGGCGAGACGTGGGGCAAGGCGCCCATCCTCTCGGGCACGTGCATCAGCGTGGACGTCGATCCCGGGAATCGCAAGGTCGTGTACGCGATCCTGCGCGGCCAGGGGCTCTGCAGGACGGACAACCTCACGCAGTGGAGCGCACCCAAACACGCCGAGCTCGACGCGCACGAGGTGGTCTGCCACCCGCACGCGAAGGGGACCCTCCTCCTGGCCTCGCG
>JAYTCP010000055.1:0-4365 GCA_043736435.1 Planctomycetia bacterium
CGTGCCCGACGATCTCCTCGCCCGCATCCAGGCCGACGCCGTCACCGCCCTCAAGGCGGGCGACAAGGCGCGCGTCGGCGTCCTTCGGATGCTCGCGAGCGACCTGAAGCGGGCCGCCATCGACCAGGGCAAGGACGTGGTCACGGGCGAGGCGGCGATCGCCGTCCTCCGCCGCGCCGCGAAGTCGCGGGCCGAGTCCGTCGACCAGTTCGAGAAGGCGGGCCGCAAGGAGGCCGCCGACAAGGAACGCGCCGAGATCCTCGTGGTCGAGGCCTACCTGCCCAAGACCCCCGACGACGCCGCGATCCGCACGATCGCGACCGCCGTGATCTCCGAGAAGAGCCTCAAGGGCCCCGCCGCCATGGGCGTCGCGATCAAGGAGACGATGTCGCGCCTCGCCGGCGCCGCCGACGGCAAGGTGGTCTCGCGCATCGTCGGGGAGCTGCTGAGGAGCTGACGGGACCGGAACGGACGGGGGCGCGCGGACCGTGGGGCCCGGGGCGCCGCTACCCCCCGTTCGCGACGATCGTCGCCGCGGCCTCGCGCAGCCTGAGGTTGCCCATGGAGTCCTGTACGACGCGCTGGACCCGCAGGCTCACCGCGTCGCCCTTGCCCACGAGCTCGAGCACCTCGACCAGGTCGTCGAGGTTGCGGATCCGGCGATCCCCGAGCGCCGTGAGCACGTCCAGCTTCTTCAGCCGGATCCGGTCGGCGGGCCCACCCGCGACCACGGAGGTCACGAGCACGCCCGCCTCGGGGCCCGCGCCCACGGTGCGCGCGTCCTCCGAGGTGAGGTCGCGCGCCTCGAACCCGAGCCGGTCGCGCGACAGGGTCGCCACGGGCATGGGCGCCGAGCGCACGTCCACGTCCCGCTCGTCGTCCCCGCGCCGCACGCGCAGCCGGGCGGCCGCCCCCCGCTCGACCGCGGCCTCGGCCAGGCGGTAGTCGAAGAGCGTGGGCGCGTCGCGCCCCGCGACGGAGAGGATGCGGTCGCCCTTGCGCAGCCCGGCGTCGGAGGCGGGCCCCTGCCCGAAGACCTCGCGCACGAGCGGGGCCCCGTCGCGGTCGGCCTCGACCTCGAAGCCGAGCCACTCCCCCGTCACGAGGCGCCGCTTGAACGTGCGGCCCACCATCTCGCGCACGCGATCGGCGGGGATGGCGAAGCCGATGCCCTCGGCTCCGGTCGAGCGGTTGAGGATCGCGGTGTTCACGCCGATCCAGCGCCCCGTCACGTCGAGGATCGGGCCGCCGGAGTTGCCCGGGTTGATCGCGGCGTCGATCTGGATGAAGTCCTTGAACTCGGTCTCGGCGTCCTTGCGCGGCCTGATGGACCGACGCACCGCCGACACGATGCCCGTCGTCACCGTCAGGCCGAGGCGGAACGGGTTGCCGATGGCGATCACGGTCTCGCCGATCATCAGGTCGTTGGACCGGCCGAGCGCGAGGAAGGGGTACGCCTCGGCTCCGTGGCCCTCCTGCGGCAGCAGGCGGAGGATCGCGAGGTCGGCGTCGAGGTCCACCGACACGAGCCGGGCCTCGCGCTCCATCTCGACCGACAGGCCCTCGCCGATCCGCACGAGGATGCGGGACGCCCGCGCGATCACGTGCGCGTTCGTGATCACGTAGCCGTCGGGGTGGAAGATGACGCCGGTCCCGAGGCTCCCCTCGCGCTGCTGGGGCACGTTCTCGTACTCGAACCACGAGTAGAACCGCGGCACGTTGACGATCTCGTTCGTGCGGATGGAGACCACCCCCGGGCGGGCCTTCTCGACGGCCCGCACGACGGGGTTGCGCCGCACCTCGGGCTCGCCTTCGGCGCCGGCCGGCGGCGCGGCGACGAACGCGAGGGACGCGAGGAGCAGGGAGAGGGCGGTCGGGGCGGTGCGCATGGCGGTCGGGTCCTTCGTCGGTCGTTCGGACGATCCGGACCAGGGAGGGGTTCCCAGCCGGGACGACGATTCGGGGGGCGCTGGGGGACGGGTCGCCATGCTCCCAACGGCCGGGGGTGCGGCCGGCCTTCGGCTGCCTGGGGGACTCGAGGCGGGGAGTCGCGGGAGCCCACCCTCCCCGGTACCGCTCGGCGGGGAGCTCTCCGGTGCGGGCACTGTCGGTGCGTGGGGCTAGTATACGAACTACATGCGAATCTTCCTCTCGGAGCCTTCGATGTCGTTCCCCATCCTCTCGCCCGCCCTCCAGCGCCCGTCCCGTGCGCCGAACGTACGGCAACTCGCCGTACTGGCGTTCTCGACGGCGTGACGCCTCCGACGCCCCGAAATTGACGTCTTTCGAGACCGGCCGGGCACGAACTGTGCCCGGCCATGTCCGTAGGATGGCCCCGTGATCGACGTCTTCGAGGAGATCGCGCAGATGCGGGCCCGCGGCGAACGCGGCGTGCTGTGCACCGTCGTGTCCACCACCGGCAGCACCCCGGGCAAGGAGGCGATGCGCCTCCTGCTCCGGGAGTCGGGCGGCGTCTCGGGCTCGGTCGGCGGCGGCTGCGTCGAGGCGGAGGTCGTGGCGGCGGCGAAGGAGGTCCTCGAGTCGGAGCTGCCGCGCAAGCTCGAGTTCCGCCTCACGGAGGAGGCCACGGGCTCGGCGGGTCTCATGTGCGGCGGCCTCATCGAGGTGTTCGTCGAGCCGATCACGGCGCCGCACGTGGTGCTGTTCGGTGGCGGGCACGTGAGCCGCAGCGTGAGCGCGATGGCGGCGGACGCGGGCTTCCGGGTGACCGTCGTCGACGACCGCGCGACGTTCGTCACGGCCGAACGCTTCCCGTCGGCCGCGCGCCTCGTCGCGGCGGAGACCTGGGACGAGGTCTTCGCGCAGCTGTCGATCCCTGCCTCGGCGAGCTGCGTCGTGGTGACGCGCGGTCACGCGATGGACCAGGCTTGCCTCGACTTCGCGCTCCACTCGAAGGCCGCGTACGTGGGGCTCATCGGCAGCCGCGTGAAGGTGCGCGGGATCCTCGGACGTCTGCGCGACGAGGGGCGGCTCGCCGGGATCGACCTCGCCCGGCTACACGCCCCGATCGGGATCGACATCGGGGGCGGGACCCACGGCGAGATCGCGGTCTCGATCGTCGCCGAGCTGATCGCGTTTCGTCGGCGGCGGCTCGAGGGGCTCCGGCAGATGCGCCTCCCGCTCGACGAGACGGTCCGGATCGCGGGCCGGACCCGGACGCCGGGGCCAGGCGCCGCGACCGGCAACGGGCCCGTGGGGTCGGCCCCCGGCGCCCCCTGAACTCGGCGACGCGGGCTGCGTTTCCCTGGGAACGAGATGCCGTCGACTCGGATTGACCGGCCGAGGTCACCCCGGTAGTCTCACCCTCCCGACTCGGTGCGGTCGCGCGCGCGACCCCCCGGGATCCGACCCGGAAAGGACCGTCAGCGCCATGATCGACCGTTCTCGCCTGTTCCGCCTCGTCACCGGGGCCGCCCTCGGCCTCGCGGCGCTCGGATTCGCGGCCGGCCCGGCCTCTGCCGACGTCATCCTCGTGGACGGGAAGTGGGTCCCGGCGCCGGGGGACAAAGACGCGCCGGTCCCCGGTGCGGACGACGAGCCGACCGACGATCACATCCGCGAGTCGGCGCCGGTGCAGGTCGACGCCGGCTTCGACGTCGTCAAGAACAACCGTGGGTTCAGCAAGCCGGCGGGCGTGGTCAAGAAGATCGTCTCGACGGACCGCCTGATGAACGCGGCGTTCGCGCAGGCCATGAACGATGCGGCCTCGTCGTACTTCCAGGAGGCTTCGGACGGGTTCGCGGCGGCCGGGGCCGAGCTTAACGGGTTCGGCAAGCAGCTCGCGCTGTTCTATCGCGTGCAGATGCTCGCGAACATGGGCGACGCGGCGGCCGTGCTCGCGGCCATCGACGACCTGCTGCTCGCGTTCCCGAAGTCGTACTTCTTCGTCGACGTGCAGGTGATCCGCGCCAAGATCGCCCTGTCGAAGGGCGACGCGGAGGGCGCGACGAAGGCTCTCGAGGCCGTGAAGACCGCGCCCGGGATGAACGCCCGCGATGCGCTGCGGGCGGAGTGGAGCCGCATCTACCTGACCCTCGAGCTCGGCCGCAAGTACGACGAAGCCGCGGCGGCCTACCGCGCGCTCGTGGGGGCGGCCGAGAAGGCCCCCGACGGGCAGGGCGAGGTCACGAAGCAGCGCTCGCTCGTCGGGCTGGGCAGCTGCCTCGTCATGACGAAGAAGGAAGCGGAGGCGAAGCCCTTCTTCGACAAGGCCACCGAGTCGCGCAACAGCGACGTCCTGGCGGGCGCCTACAACGGCCTGGGCAACGTGGCCGTCGCCGAGGCGAAGGCGCTGCGCGAGGCGGGCAAGCTCCCCGAGGCGAAGACGAAGCTCGAGGAGGCGGT
>JAYTCP010000056.1:0-1526 GCA_043736435.1 Planctomycetia bacterium
GGCCTCGGCGAGATGATGCTCGGGATGGTGAAGGAGGCGATGGCCTCGATCCCGCAGCTCGGAGGGCTGCTGCACGAGATGGTGAAGAAGCTCGACTACGCCGAGTACGGCGGCGCACCGCTCCTCGGGGTGCGCGGGGCCTACATCATCGGGCACGGGCGCAGCAGCGCGCGCGCGGTCGCGAACGCCGTGCGCGTCGCGCGGGACTACGTCGCCGGCGACCTCGACCGCAAGATCGCGGACGAGGCGGTCGCCAGCGGGGTCCGGGGCGCCTGACCATGTCCTTCACCGCGCTCGTCTTCCCGGGCCAGGGGGCCCAGCACGTGGGCATGGGCGCCGACGTCGCCGCCGTGAGCCCCGCCGCCCGCGACGTGTTCGCGCGCGCGTCGAAGGTGCTCGGGTTCGACCTCGAGCAGGTCTGCCGCGAGGGGCCCGCCGCAACGCTCGTGCGCACCGACGTCTGTCAGCCCGCGATCCTCGCGACGGGGGCGGCCGTCGTGTCGGCGCTGCGCGCGTCGGGGAAGCTGCCCGAGGGGCAGATCGAGGGCGCCTTCGGCCTCTCGCTCGGCGAGTTCACGGCCCTGTGGGCCGCGGGGTCGCTCTCGCTCGAGGACGCGCTCCGGCTCGTCCGCGAGCGCGGGCTCGGTATGCAGGAGGCGAGCGCCGCCACGCCGTCGGGCATGACGGCGCTCCGCTGCGAGGAAGCCCAGGCCGAGGCGGCGTGCGCCGCGGGCCGCGCCGCCACGAAGGGCGTCTGCGTCGTGGCGAACCTGAACGCCCCGGGGCAGGTGGTGATCAGCGGCGACCTGCAAACCCTCGCCGCGGCCGAGGAGGCCGCCAAGGCCGCCGGCGTGCGCCGACCGATCCGCCTCGACGTGGCGGGCGCATTCCACTCGCCGCTGATGGCGCCGGGCGCCCGGCGCCTCGAGAGGGCGCTCGCGAGCGTGGCCGTGGCCGCGCCGCGCTTCCCCGTGTGGTCCAACGTGACGGGGCGCGCGCACCGCGACCCCGCCGAGATCCGCGCGAACCTGATCGCCCAGGTGACGAGCCCCGTCCGGTTCCTCGACTGCGTGCGGGCGGCCCGGGCCGCGGGCATGGCCGTCGCGGTCGAGCCGTCCCCGGGCCTCGTCCTCTCGGGGCTCCTCGGGAAGATCGACGCCGGCCTGACGGTCCGCAGCGTGCCGAACGCCGACGCTTTCTCCGCCTTCGCGGCGTTCGCCGCCGGGAGCGCCCCATGAGCGGCAGCCTCGCCGGCATCTCCGTCATGGTCACGGGCGGTACCCGCGGCATCGGCCGCGGCATCGTCGCCGCGTTCGCCGCGGCGGGGGCGCGCGTCACGTTCACGGGCACGAATGACGCCGCGGCGGCCGAGGCGATCGCCGCCTTCGGCGCGCCGGAGTCGGTCCGCTACGTGAAGGCCGACGTCTCCGACGGGGCCCAGTGCAAGGCCGCGGTGGACGCGGCCGTCGAGCACGGGGCCGGCAAGCTCGACGTGCTGGTGAACAACGCCGGGATCACGAAGGACA
>JAYTCP010000057.1:0-1999 GCA_043736435.1 Planctomycetia bacterium
GATCGGCTCCGCGGTCGCCGCCGGCCAGCGCGGACAGCGCGGCACGCACCTCGGGCCCCTCGACGGGATCGGGGATGGCGGCGAGGAGGATGTCGGCCCCGCTCCCGTCGCCCGCGAGCCGCAGCGCGACGGCGGCGGCCACGCGGATCTCCTCGACGGGGTCCTTCAGCGCTGCGAGGACCTTGGCCTTGGACGCCTTCACCTCGTCGGGCGTGGCGAGGGACAGCGCGAGCCGCCGCTCGTCGCGCGTGCCGGTGTCGAAGGCGAGCGGGCGGCCGCGGCCGGCCTTGCGGAGCGCTCGCAGGATCCGGAGCTTCGGCAGGCCCTCGGTGAGCTTCTCGAGATCCGCCAGGGCCTCGGGACTTCCCGTCTGGGTCAGCGCTTCGAGTTGCATCGCCCACAGGGCCTGTGCTTCCGGCGAAGGACCCCGGGGCTTCCTCTCGATCGGGAACAGGTTCACCCGCGGTTCGACCTGCGCGCCCACATCGGAGGCCACGCGTACCAGCAGCCGAGTCCACAGCCACATCGTCCACCGTTCCGTAGGGTCCAGCTTCTGCGACGAGAGGCTCGCCATGCGCAGCCAGCTCCGAGCCGCGAAGCTCGCCGCGTCCGACGCGTCCGTGACTTGGCGCAGGAGGTCATCGAGCAACGGCCCCGCACTCGCCGGAAGCGGTCCTGCACCGAGAGCCTCGAGGAGCGCTTCCTTCCGTGCGGCGTCCGTTTCCTGGTCGATCAGCGCCACGAGCCCAGCAACGGCCATGACGTCCTTCGTGGCGAGCCAGGTCGTCGCCTTCTCGGCGAGATCCTTTGCCGGCGTCTTCGCAAGCTCCGCGAGCTCGGCCTCCCGCGCCGTCCACACGAACCGCAGCGCCTGCGTCGGCGCGGCGATCGCCAGCAGCTCCTCGAGCCGTCTCGGTGTCGGGCAGCTCTGCATGTAGTCGCCCCGGTAGAGCGGGAGCCCGTCCGGGTCGAGGACGTAGTGCGAGGGGCTGATCAGGTCCGTGCCCGAGAACGCGAAGCGCTTCAGCACGTACGCGAGCGCCGCCTTGTGGCACGCGCACGTGCCCGTGCCGTAGCGCGAGCAGACCTCGGTCCCGTCCGGGCGCTTCGTGGTCGGGTGGTCGTTCGGGTTGCCCACGAAGCACACGAACGGCCGCGACGCGTCCCCCATCGCCTTCGAGACGTAGGTCTCGGTGGCGAGCATGCGGTTCCCGGTCTCGCCCTCGTCGAGGAGCGCGTTCACCGCGAAGAGGACGGGACGGCCCTCCGCGACGGCGCGGCGCATCCCTGCCTCGAAGTCCTCTTCCCAGTGGATGCCCACGGGCGGGACCCAGGGCGCAGGACGGGGCTTCTTCGGAACGGCGACGGTCGGGGGGAGCGGCGGAGGGGGAGGAGCTTCCGGGGGCGGCGGGGGCGCGACCGGCGGCAGCGCGGGGGGGTCTTCGGCGAGCGAGCGCGGGGCGGGGGCCAGTGCGAGGAGGAGGAGGGCGGCGAGCGGGGCGAGGCGACGCATCGGGACCTCCACGGGGGCGCGATCCTACGGCGGGGGCGACCATCCCGCATGGGGTGGTGGGGAAAGGACCCTCCCCCCCTCGCCCCCCCCACCCACCCCGCGCGACGGCCGCCCGGGGGTCCGTCCCGCCCTCTCTCCCTGTCCCCCGGGCGAGGATGATGGTTCGATTCGGAGGTCAGTGATGCACAGACGGGTCCCTTCCGCGTTCGTTTCCTGCGCGCTCCTCGCGCTCCTCTTGGGGGGCCTGTCCCTCGCACTGCCCGTGCGGCCGGCGCTCGCCGACCGCGCGTCGGCCGAGGCGGCGATGCCGGGGGACAGCCAGACCCCCTTCCTGCGCGTGTCCAAGACGACGACGACGGCCGGTGCGTGGGACGACCTCCCGCGCCTGCCGGAGTACGCGGTCTATCCCGACGGGCTGTTCCTCGTCCAGAAGAGCGACCAGCTCCTGTGGGCGGGACGGCTGTCGCGCGACCAGACGGTGGAGCT
>JAYTCP010000058.1:0-3927 GCA_043736435.1 Planctomycetia bacterium
ATCCGATCGACCCCTGGGGTCCCGAGGGCGGGCGGGTGTACTCGACCTCGATGGCGCTGCTCGCACTCGTGGCGCCGTACACGTGGGAGCCTCCCGCACCGAAACCGAAGTGACCTTGAGATCGGAGCCCGTTCCCATGCACGCGTTGCGTTCCGTGATCCTCGGCGCTGGACTCCTCCTCGCCGCGCCCTCGTTCGCCGGCGACGACGACGCCGAGTCCGCCCGCGCCCGCCTCCACGCGGAGGCCGCTCGAGCCCGTCTCCACGTCGCAATCCCCACGTCGGCGTTGCCCGTGACCGGCACGGTGGGCGAGATCCCCGCGGGCGCCCTCGAGATCGGGATCCTCGCGGACGGGACGTACCTGTGCGATGGGAAGGAGTTCGGGCTCGAGGAACTTGATGCATCGTTGCGCCGACATGCGGCCGAGGGGAAACGTTCCGAAGTCGGCTCCGGACTGGACCTCGTGCTGCGGGTGGACCGCGACGCACCGTGGCCCCTCGTGACTTGGTGCATGCACATGTGCGCCAGCCCCACCCTGAGGATCCTCCGCCTGTATTTCGCCGTCGCGCCCGAAGCGGGCGGGCCCGAGGGCGTGCTCGACTCCTTCCTTCCGCCCGACGGAAGCATCTGGGCCGGGGTGAGAGCTCACGGGCTGCTGGTGAGGCTCCTCCCCGAGTTGGAGACGGCGGACCGGGGCGCGGTCTACTCCGCCATGAAGGCGCTGATCGACGCCTCGGCCGCTAGCCCCGTCGACGCGGAGCTCGACGTCTCGGGCCCGCGCTTTGTTCGCACGGGGCACGTGCTCACGCTGATGGACCTGGCGCTGCGCGCGGGCGCTCGCAAGGTGAACCTGGTCGGCCCGACGGCACCACTACCACGCGCAGGAAAGCGTGGCGTCGATCCCGCGCTCCCCGGCGTCCCCGGTTCGCTCGACTGGCTCCGCGCGTGGGCCGAGAAGCAGCGACGTGACGTTCCCGCGGGACTGAAGGTCCGCATCGCAGGGCTTCCGTTCGTCGGAGGAGCGCAGGCGAAGGTCGTGCCGTTGCCTCCGCCTCCGCCCCGCGGCCGCCTGGTGGTCGACCCTAACTCTGACTGGCCCGAGGTACCGGAGGAGGACCTCGTGGACGTGCCGTCCGTGAACGTGTTGCCACCCCAATCTCCTCTCCCCACGCCTCCCGCCTCAGCGCCTCCCCCCGCCGAGGCCGACCCCGCGATCCGATCCCAGCAGGCGATCGACCTCGCCCTCGCGTGGCTCGCGACCCACCCGTACCGCAACGGGAGCTGGGGGGCGGAGGGGTTCCCGTACTGGTGCGACGGGCGACCCCTCGAGGCCTCCACCCTCGACGGGAAGGGGAAGGCCCGCAACGACGTCGGCGTCACCGGGCTCGCGCTCCTCGCCTTCCTCGGCGCCGGGGTCTCGAGCCTCGCCGACACGTCGTACGGCAAGGTCCTCGCGCGCGGCCTGCGCTTCCTCCGGTCGGTCCAGGACGTCGAAGGCTGCGTGGGGCCGAGGCTGTCCGGCCACTTCATCTACAACCACGCGATCGCGACCCTCGCGCTCGTCGAGGCGTACGGCGCCGCGCCGTCCCCCACTGGCCTCGAGGCCGCGCAGAAGGCCCTCGACTTCGTCGCCCTCGCACGCAATCCGAACGGGGTCTGGCGCTACGGAGTCCAACCCGAGGACGGCGACACCTCGATCACGGGCTGGATGTTCCTCGCCCTCGACGCGGCACGCCGCGTCAACGCCGCTGCGCCGAAGGACCGCCCCTCGCCCTTCACCGTCGACCCGAAGGCCCTCGACGCGACGCGCACCTGGATCGAGGCGATGACCGATCCCGACACCGGCCGCCTCGGCTACCAGCAGCGGGGGTCCGGCTCGGCGCGTCACGTCGAGAACATCGACGCCTTCCCCGCCGAGAAGGTCGAGGGGCTGACGGCGGTCGGCGTGTTCGTCCGGACACGGCTCGGCGAGGACCCCGCCGAGGACGTCGCCGTGGCGAAGGGCCTCCGGCTCGTCACCGCGCTCCCGCCGACGTGGAACGCGAAGGACGGCTCCATCGACATGTACGCCTGGCACTTCGAGGCCATCGCGATGGCCCAGGACGTCGAGCCCGCGCCGGTCTGGCAGGCGGCCCTCGTCACCGCCCTCGCCGACCACCAACGCACCGACGGCGACGCCTGCGGCGCCCGCGGCTCCTGGGATCCGATCGACCCCTGGGGACCCGACGGCGGCCGCGTCTACGCGACGGCCATCTCGGTGCTCGCGCTGCAGGCGCCCGTCACCCACGGGCGGAAGGCGGTGGCAGGCAAGTAGCGGAGGATGGGGGTCTGGGGAAGGAGGATGGCAACGGCGGGCCCGGACTTCCCCGTTCCGGCGCCCGGATCCCGGGCTACGCTTGGTTCGCGTGTCACAGTTGCCCCCCCCGTCCCGGAGCTCTCCGTGATCCGCCTGCGCCTCGTGACGGCGGGCGTGGCGGAAGAGATCGTGCTCGAGGGCGACCGCGCCGTCGTCGGCAGCGGACCGGACGCCGACGTTCGGCGCGCCACGTTCGCGTGGTCCCCGCGGCACGCAGTCCTGACGCGCATCGGCGACGAGCTCCTCGTCGCGGACGCAGGAGGCCACCTCGCGGGCTCCCTGCGAAAGGGCGACGCACTCGAGCTTGGCGGCGTGACTCTCACGTGGCTCGGGCACGAGCCCGTGTCCGCGCAGGTGACCGCGCCCGTCGAGGAGACCGCGGCCCCGTCTCCCCCACCTCCCCCCTCGCCGGCCTCTCCGACTCGCGCTACCCCTCCATCACGGCGGATGTTGCCGCCCGGCATCTCGGCCCGCGCGGCGCGACGTTGGCACACGGGCACGTTCGGCGACGAGCTCGTCGCGGCCCTGCGCCGCGCTCCGTGGTTCGTGCTCTCGGCGGCGATCCACGGGCTGTCCTTCTTCCTCCTCTTGGTCTTCGGGCCGAGCCCGCAGCGCCCGGAGGTGACGCTCCTGCCGTACGGATTCGTCACGGCGACGGCGGAGGCCACCGACCCCCTCGAGTCGGGGGGCCCCGAGGACCGCGCGCCGAGCGAGCTCCTCCCGGAGGAGGTGAGCGCTCCCGAGTTCGACCCGGGCCCGCCCATCCTCGACGAGAAGGACCCACAGGAGATGCCCTCGCCGGGCTCGGACCTCGTCGAGACGACGACGGCGCCCGAGGCCGACGTGCTGCCGGATCCGGTCGACGAGGCCTCGATGCCCGAGCCGGTGATCAGCCCGACGCAGATGATCGTGCGGCTCCGCAAGCTGAACGCCGACAAGCCCCCCGCGCCTCCTCCCCCCGCGCCCCCCACCTCGGTCACCACGGCCGCCGACGACTTCGTGGATCACGACCAGGGTCAGGCGCTCGAGCGCACCCGACGCGCGGTCGCGAGGCTCCGCGGCGAGCTCCGCGGGGGCGGCGCGCTCGGACGCTCGCTGCGCGGCCTGCGCAGCGCCGATCTCCTCGTCGTGTCCGGGCAGTACGACCACATCGAGACGGTGCTCGAGGAGCTGCGACTTCCCTACGCGCTGAAGAGCCCGTACGAGCTGGTCTCCGACCCCGACCTGTCCCCCCACAAGGTCGTGTTCTGGAACTGCGGGGCGATGTCGATCCCGCCGAGCTACCGCGTCCCGCTCGTCGCGATGATCGAGCGGTACGTCCGGGGCGGCGGCTTCCTCTTCACCACGGACTGGGAGGTCGGCTCCCTGCTCGTGAAGGCGTTCCCGGGCTATCTGTCGACGGGCGGGGCGCTGCGGCCGCTCCCGAGCATGGTGGTCGAGATCCGCCCCGTGACCGACGCCGAGGGCGACCCGCTCCTCGAGGGGGTCTTCGAGCCGGGCACCGCGCCGAAGTGGTGGCTCGAGCCGGCGTCGCAAGACGTCCTCCTCGCGAATCGCTCGAAGGTGAAGGC
>JAYTCP010000059.1:0-4311 GCA_043736435.1 Planctomycetia bacterium
GGCCTCGGCCTCTTCGACCACCCGCGTCATCATCTGCGCGCTCTCGCCGCGGCTCGGCGCTCCGAGCTCGCGGTCGAAGTCGAGGGACGCCGCGAGTCGGTCGTTCAGGCGGCGGTGGCGCTCCTCGACGGAGAGGGCGAGCGTCTCGTCGGAGAGGCGCCGGCGCAGGGGGCGGACCAGGTGGCGCGCACCCACCCACGCGAGGACCCCCGCGATGCCGCCGAGGAGGAAGGCGAAGATTCCCGCGACGCCGAGGTCGCGACGCCACGTGGCGAGGAAACCGACCCCCGCGACGACCGCGGCCCCGATCCAGGGAAGGAAGGCCAGCTCCTCCGGCCGGTCGAGCAGGCCGAGCCGGACGAAGCGGCGCACGCCGATGGGCAGGTCGAGCAGCCAGTCCGAGAGGAAGGACGCCGTGAGCAGGACCGCCCCCCACAGCACCAGCCGTCCGAGCCCGCCGAGCAGCGAGATCCCCCGGATCCGGGCGCGCAGGCGCGCGAGGCGGGAGAGCAGCGAGGTGACGGCGGGGGTGGTGGGCATCGGTTCGTCCCGTCACCGCACCGGCAGCACGAGTTCGGGGGAGGCGCCCTCGTCGACCGCGCCCGCCGGACGGTAGATCGCCCGCAGACGGTACGTCCCCGGGGAGGCGAACGTGTGCTCGAAACGGACCCGGAGGACCAGCCGCCCCCGGGGGGGGAGGCTGCGGCCGGATCCGCCTCCCTCGACGAGCATCGCCTCCGAGACGCGCACGGCCAACACCCCACCGTCGGGGGTCCGCACCTCGACGTGGAGCGGCGCGCGCACCGGGTCGTAGGCGGGCAGCGCGAGCCACCCGTCCGTCGGGTTGTCGAAGACGAGGCGTACGACCACGGGGCGATCCCGTGCGGGCGCCACGTCCTCGGCCTCGAGCGAGAGCGTGGGTCGCGCGCCGAGGGCGAACGGCGCCCCGGTGGCCTTCCCCGCCACGAAGGCGAGACCCTCGCCGGCGGCGAGCTCCCACGACGGTCTCGCTTCGACCTCCGTCGGGAACACCTCGACCCTTCCCTGCTCGACCGTCACGAGCACGCGCTCTCCCGCGGGGTCGGCGGAGACCTCCACGGCGAACCGCGTCCCGCGATCGATCACGGACACGGAGGCCGTCGCGACCAGGAACGAACGCGTCGGGTGGTGACGCACGTAAAACGTCGCCCGACCGTCGAGCATCTCGACCGCGTCCAGGCCACCGAGACGCAGGCGCGCACGGGGCTCGAGCTCGATCGCTGTCCGGTCCCCGAGCCGCAGGGTGGCCGCCCCGTCGGCGACCACTTCGTCTCCGGCAGTCGCGATCAGCGAGGTCCCGTTCGGCGCGAGCGGTCGGCCCTCGCGCAGCACGCGCACGCTCGGGGCGATCTCGAGGACGATCGCGCCCGGTGCGGCGGGGTCCGTCGAGGGGCTGCCGCGCGGGCCCCAGAGGGAAACCGAGCCCCCGACGGCGAGGAGGGTCGCGGCCACCGCGGCCCATCTCCGGGCGGGGCGGACCTCGCTCATCCGGCGCCACAGGCGCACGGGACCGGGAAGCGCCCCCTCGGCGTCGATGCGGGCCATCACCTGGGCGAAGGGGGGGGGCGCCGGGGGGGGGAGGGCCGCCCGCGCCCTGGCGATCAGGTCGTCGAGGTGGGGGGGGGCCGGGGGGCCCTGCGGTGACTGGGGGGCCTGCGGGCCCGGGGGGCGGGGGGGATTCATGCGAACCCCCGGAGCTCGCTCCGCAGGTGGGACTCCGCCGCCGCCACCCGGCTCTTCACGGTCCCGAGCGGGATCTCGAGCACCTCGGCCGCGTCCTCGTACGACAACCCCTCCATGCGGACGAGCACGAACGTGGCCCGGAGCGCCTCGGAGAGGCGCAGGAGCGCCTCCCGCAGGGCGGCTGCCACCTCGTGGTCCCCCGCGGCGGCGTCCGCAGCCCTCGCCGCGGTGGCCGGGGCCTCGGCTTCCGGCCCCGCGGCGCCCAAGGCCACCTCGCCCCGCGCCCGCCCGCCACGGCGGGCCCGGGCGGCGCCCGCGGTCCATGCGGCGCGCTGGGCGATCCGGTAGAGCCACGGCGCCAGCCGGGCCCCTGGGCGAAAGCGGGACGCCGCCCTCCAGGCGCGCACGAAGGTCTCCTGCGTCGCGTCCTCGGCGAGCCCGCGGTCGAAGCAGAGGTGGTGGAGGAAGGCCATGATCGGGGGGGCGTACCTGCCGTGGACGAGTTCGAAGGCGGCGCGGTCGCCGGCCGCCACGGCCGCCATGAGATCCGAGTCCGACGGTCCCTCCGCCCGGGGGGGGCTGAGCGGCCTGCCAGCCGGGTCCCAGGGTGTCGGGTCGGCCGGTGTCACGGGGGCCACCCTCTCCTACCGCGATTGCGCACCGGGGTTCGGCGGGAACCGCCCCCGTCGGGGCCCCCGGGCCGCCCGCCGCTACTTCTGGTGGATCGGGAGGTAGTCGAACGGGATCGACAGGATCAACGTCGCCACCGCGGTGGAGAAGGTGGACGTCGAGCCGATGTTGCTCTCCCACCGCGACTCCTCGGGGCCGCCGGCCGGGCCCGGCACGCGGACCTCGAAGCTCAGGAGGTCGCGGCGTACGCGGTCGTACCACCGCTCCCAGCGCTCGAGATCCTCGCCGCCCACGTTGTACATGGCCTGGGCGGCGTAGTAGTTGCCGTAGTAGTAGAAGTAGTGACGCGAGTACCGGCTCGCGACGTCGGAGTAGTTCCGCTCGAGGTAGCTGACGGCCTGGGCGATCGACGGGGAGGGATCCCGGCCGATCCCGCGCTTCGCCATGTAGTCCTTCAGCGTCTCGTCCTTGTAGATGCCCGCCTGGAACAGGCAGCAGACGCCCGCGGCGGTGAGCGAGAACGAGGCGCGGTTGCTGTGGGTGCTCCTCGGCTGGTACCAGAACGCGCCGACGTCCTCGCGGGAGGCGTTCATGTCGGGCGTGATGGCGCTGTCGATGACGTAGCGCAGGGCCGCGTCGATCGTGGACTGCTTCACCCGGATGCCCACGTTGCGCGCGGCCCGGAGAGCGGTCATCTGGCAGACGGTGACGCTCATGTCGCTGTCGACCGCGCCCGGCACGTAGCGCCACCCGCCCGTCGAGTTCTGGCACTTCGCCGTCAGCTCGACGGCTTCCTGCAGCCCCTTGCGCAGCTCCGGGGCCTTCGACATCCCGTACACCTCCGCCAGGGCCAGCGTGGCGAAGGCGTGGCTGTACATGCGCGTGCCGTCCCGGGTGATGAAGCCGTCGCTCTCGACGCGCGAGAGGACGAAGGCGACGGCCCGGTCCACCGCCGTGCCGTAGGGGCCGCGACCCGGAACGTGGCCCGCGGCGAGGAAGGCGAGGATGCCGAGCGCGGTGACGCCCACGTGGTGGACGTTCTGCTGGCCCTCCGGTACCGCGTAGTCCTCGTTCACCTTGTTGCCCGCGTCCGAGGTCCAGGAGCCGTCGGCGTTCTGGACCCGCGCGAGGAACCGCAGCCCTCGGTCGATGGCCGCGCGGGTGTCGGCATCCATCAGCGACTTTCGCGCCCGGTCGTCCGCGCGGCCCTCGCGCGGCGCGAGAAGGAGACCCGTCGCCGCGAGCGCCAAGAGGGGCAGGAGCCAGGGGAGCAACCGTCGCACGGTCGGACTTTATCACGGGGTCCGCGGGTCGGTGGGTCGTGCGAATCGCGATCGCCTCCTCTGGATCCGTCCTTGGGTGAGCTCCCGGATGGCGCACCCCGGCCTCCGACGGCCGCGGTCGCGTTCCCGCCGAGCCCAGACCCCCGTGGGGCCTCCTATCGCCAGAGCCCGAAGGCTCGGTCGCCGGCCAAGACGATGGCGCCGTCGCGGACGACGGCGGACGGCAGCCACCCGGTGAGGCCCGTCGCGTCGATCCGGGCGATCTCGACCCCGGACCTCGCGCTCACGAGCACGGTGCGGAACACGGGGGCCGAGCCCCCCCGCACGGGCCGGGGGCTCTGCACGACGACCAGGGTGTCGCCGCTTTGGAAGAGGAGCCCGGCGTTCACGGGCGCGGAGAAGGGGTTCACCCAGGCGGCGCGGCCGGTCGTGCGGTCGAAGGCCGTGAGCACCGACCCTCGATTCTCGCGCACGAGGACGTAGAGGTGCGTGTCGTCGAGCGCCGGAGCGCTCGGCGGGAGCAGCATCAGCCCTCCGGTGACCGCCGTCGTCGACCGCACGGCGCCGCTCTCGAGCGAGAGGGTCGTCATGCGGCCCGACTCGTCGAGGACCACCACGTCGTCGCCGCGGACGAGGACGTTCGAGAGGCGCAGGGTCGGCGTCCCCTCGAGGGGAC
>JAYTCP010000060.1:0-8428 GCA_043736435.1 Planctomycetia bacterium
GACGTACACGGGGTCGCCCACGAGCCGGCGCACCTCGGCCTGGGTCTCGACGTCGAGGGCGGCCAGCTGCTGCGCGGAGGCTCCTTCCCGCTTTGCGTCCACGGTCCGTTGGATGGCGCGGCGCGCGAGGGCCTTCAGCTCCGCCACCCGCCCGTCGCCGAGCTCGTAGGTCTTGCCCCAGCGTTCCGCCTCGGCGTCGACCCCGGTGAGGAGGGTCGCGACCACCTTCTGGTCGCCCCCGGCGGGAGACGCCTTTCCCTCCTCCTTGTCGGTGGGCGGGGCCTTCGCGAGCTCCGAGATCTTCGCGCGGAGCTCGGGGGACGGATCCGTGAGCAGGGCGAGGAGTGCCGCCTCGAGGCGTGCGGCGCTGAGGTCCACGAGGGCGGCCCCGGGTGCGCCGGGCGAGGGGATCGCCCGGCCCTCGAGGCTCGGCGGAGGTTCGCGGTCCTGCTCCAGCCCGGACAGCCGGGCCTGCAAGGTGGCGAGCTCGCCCTCGACCTCGGGCCGTTGCGCCGGTCCCGCAAGCCTGCCCCCCAGGAGTCCCGCCGCGCCTCCCAGCGCCACCGCCGTCACGATCGTCGCCTTGCTCACCATCGCAACTCCTCCTGCGGGGGGAGACAGGACGCATCCACGATCAGGCCCGCTCTTCCACCCAACCGCGCCCCTCGATCCAGCGTACGGGCGTGCCGGCGGTGAGGTCGACGAGCCCCTCGTCGCCGGGGACCCAACTCGCCGCCCAGTCGGCCAGGCCCGCGTCAGCAAACTCGGCGACTTCCGGGTGGGGGTGCTCGAGCGACCGGAGCAGTCCCTCGCGGCGGCGACGGACGAGCTCGTGCGCCACGGCTTCCGTGATGAACCGGCTGCGGTTGCGATCGAGACGGTCGATCCGCTGAACGAGTTTCGTGGGCAGGGTCACAGTCACGCGTTCGGTTGCTGCCATCGGGCCCCCGGGGATGCGATTTCGTATTGGCATACCCTACCCGAGCGGTCACTCGCGGAATCGTCGGCCGACCGCGGGCCAGGCCGGCGACGGCGCACCGTCGCACTTCACGGCGAGGGAGTCAACCCACCGATCGCCGCCGCTCGGGCGTCCCTGTTCGCCTCCCGCCAACGCTCACCAGCGAGCTACGCGGGCAGCAACTCGTTCAGGAGGTTCAGGGAGGGGACCTCTCCGGCGAATCGCTCCCGGATCCTCCCCAGAATCTGGCCGAACTTCCCGGGCCTGAGTCCGATGACCTCGAACCCGACCAATCGTCCTGCCGCGTCGTAGTCTGCGACTACGTCGTCTTCGATTTCCTTGGTTACCGCAATCTCCTCGGTGGAGACGACGACGTACATCACGGTCGTGGTACCCGTGCGCTCGATCTCGATCCCCAGGGGGGGCATCGGTGCATCGATCTCGATCTTCAGTTTCTTGTTCTTGCGCTTGGACATCGCCTTCCGATCTAGGACCCGTCGTCCTCGTCCGGGCACCATACTGTAACCACTACGTCGGCTGCGTGGTCACCCGGGGCGACCACGACGGCAATCCGGCACGTGGAATCGTCGTCGGGCGGGGGGGCTCCCGCCGGGGGGTGAGCCGGCGGGATTCTCCCGGCCGTCGGCGGAGGTGCGTCGAGCAGGCGATCGTGATGCAGGCCAGCAATGCTGGGCCTCGCCCGCGCTCCGCCGCAACGGAGTGCGCCGAACGCTCTTTCCGCATCGCGGTCCGCCACGATCAGGCACAGGCTACCGACGAGCCCACTTCTCGAGCGGTTCGATCCCGTCCGCGAGGAGGCGGAGGCCATTGGCGCGAAGCTGTGCCGTCGTGAGTGGACTCGCCGCGAGAAGCCCGTACTCGCACGAGTGTCGCGCCTCTTCGAGATCGTCTGGGCTGTCCAGCAGAAGGCGCAGCCCGCTCCCGGCCCGCGCCGCAAGAGCGCGTGCGTCGTCGGCGAAGCACGCGACGAGGGCGTCCTCCCAGCGTTGAGGCCAGGTCGAAACGACGTCGTCGTCGCTCAGGTGGACGAGGGCGAGCACACGGCCAAGATCCTTGTTGCTGCGCTTGATCGAGCGGTCGCCGATCGCACCGGACATCGTGGCGGCGCCGATGGTCGGATGCTCGAGGAGGTTGGCGAGCGCCATCATCTCGACGCGCGCAAGACGAATCCGATGGGGGGTCTCGACGGGGGTGAGGTTCACGAGGGAGAGGAAGCGGAAGCTCGGGAGTCCGAAGTCGCCACGCGAGGTCTCGAGGCGAAGCCACTGCCGTTCACGGCTTCCCGTCGACTCAGGAACGGTGAGCAGCTCAACGAACCAGCCATGCCCTGTCGGAGGGTTCATGCGGACGGCCGGCAGCTCGTCGTCCGGGGTCCCTGGTGAGCCGGGCGCAGCCCAGACGTCGTCGCGTCGGAAGGTCCATCCCGCATCGAAGAGGCGCTCGGTCCAAGCCCGGCCGGCCGCGACTGCCTCGACGCGAGGGGAGAGCATGCAATCCACGTCCTTCGTGCGAAGGGCGGTCCGAGGGTCGTCGCCGAGAAGCTGGCAGCCGGCGGCGAGGCTCCCGATCACCACGACATTGCCCAGGCACTCCGCGGGGATCCCTGCGGCGACCTGTCGGAGCACGGCGCGCGGGGAGATCCAGTCCTTCGGCAGCGGGGGGCTCACGGGCGACGTCCATGCCGGGTGGCGATCTCATGGAGGAACTGCTGCGCCTGTGCTTGGAGTCGCGCCTCCTGAAGGTCGAGGAGACACTCCGACGGATCCGCCCACGAACGTCCCGGACCCTCGTGCTCGAAGAGCGCACGGGCTCGGCGCACGACATGGATCACCAGGGCCGCTGCTTCGTCGCGCCGTGTGGTGAGCTCCAGCGCGGGGTCGAGTCGCGACACGAACCCCGTGTCGGGTACGCCTCGCGGCACGTGAATCGAGAGCACAAGCTGCGGCGTTCCTACGATGTCGAGATCCGGCACATGATGCGTGGCTCCGAGGATCCCCCCCACGGCGATGTCCTCCCGGCCGAGCGAAGTCAGCTTCCGCACCAGGGCGTCGACCGATCGAGGCTTCCCGGAGCGGTCGGCGAATCGGAGGGTGCCCCGCACGGATTCGCTTGAGGCGACGAGCTGTGACCACTCCTGGTGCGGAAAGCCGACCAGTTCGACGCTCCGGTCGGAGCTGCGGCGGACCACGTGAGCCAAGCGCGCGAGGGCTTGCGAGATCGACGGATGGCTCAGCCCCGTCGTGCTCATCAGCATGGCAATCGGCGTCGGCTCGCTACCGACGAGCCATTGGTGCACCAGGACTTGGAGGACCGTGAACCACGAACCACCACTCCTCGTCCTCGGCGGGCTCACCTCGTGCAGGGCGACCGCGCGGACGAACTCCTCGATTCCCACGCCCAGCCCAAGCGGTAGGGGCGCGAGCATGCCGTCGCGGATCGAGGTCACGAAGAGGCGCGACGCGATCTCCGGACGGATCGCCCGCCGCATCGCGTCCATCTCGTCTCCAAGCCGCCCCTCCGACATCTTCGGCTCCACGAGCACGAGGAGCGCGCGGAGCTCGGGCTCATTTGCGATCGCCGCAGCGAGTTGGAGCATCGCGCCTCGCATCCACCCTGCCGCTTGGGATCCCTGCTTGACCTCGATGAGGACATCGCCGAATCGGGCGTCGGGCGTGTAGGTGGGCGGGGCGTGTCGCATGCGGTGAAAGTATACCCTAGATACGAAAGTGTGTACTTGATATGAAGGTGTAAGCGAAGTCCCCTGCTCCGCGTAGAACTCGTGACCCGCCACCGCCTAGGCGACGACAGTGACCTATCCATTTACGGATAAAGGAGTTATATCCGCATCGACCAGGGCGGTAGGCAAGGCCCGAGGACGCTTGGCCGGGGGCCGCTGGAGCCGCCGCGGGCCCCGCGTCGGCGAGGGCCCCGCACGGTGCCCCATCCAGCGCTACTCCGGCGGCCACCCCTTCGGGATCTCGATCGGGCCTTTGAACTTCGGCGTCGTCGAGTTCGTGATCAACACGTCGCAGTCGACCTCGTTCGCCTCGCGGTACGTCTTGAGGTGATCGTAGAGCCGCTTCGTCACCTCGCGAGGTGCGTCGAGGAGCACGAGCAGCATCACCGTCCGGTGGTCGCCGGGACGGAAGGAGAGCCCGCGGATGCGGGGCTCGATGCGACGCGCCTCGGCGGCGAAGGCGAGCAGGTCGGGGTCGACTTCGTCGCTCATGTCATTCCCCTCCGCTGCTTGCGACCGCCCGAGCCTCCACCCGACGCTTCACCCGATCGGACTTGGCCTTCCATCGCTTGCGCGGGTGGCAGACGCCGCAGCGAGGGCGGCCGCAGCCGATCGCCGACGAGGAGCGCAGCTTGCCGAGCGACCTCGGGGAGCAGGGCGCGGCGAGGGGAGCGACCGCCTTTCGGATGTGGTGGCGGCGGGCCTACGACCGGCCCTCCCCGGTGCACGGCAGCTCGAGCATGTCCCCACCCCGGGTGCAGAAGCGCGTGCGCCCTGACACCCTCCCCGGGGCCCTGCCGCGGGATGAGCCTGGATTGCGGGCTGGGTTGGGCGCAAAGTGGGGGGCGCCTCGGGAGGGGCGATCGATGCGAAACAGCCGTGCATTCCTGGCGGGCCTTCCCTTGCTCCTATGCCTCGGTTGCGGGGGCGGAAGCAATCCCCCCGCGCCCCCCCCGATCCTCCTCACGGCTTTCTTTCCCGGCACGCCGATGTCGTCCGACACGGCCACGGCCTACACGCTCTTCGGGGGGAACTTCCTTGCCGCGGGCGACCCGGTCGGCGCGTTGGCGACGGTGCGCTTCCGGGCGACGACCGGGACGCCCTTCCTGGGGGGGACGTCGGCGACGCTCGAGACCAGCGGCGTGATCGTGAGCGGGGACGAGATCGTGGGGATCGTGCCCGCGGCGGAGATTCCCGCGTCCGCGGGAGGACCCTTGCCCGCGAGCGTCGAGGTGGAGCTGCTGCTCGGGGGCGCGGCCGCGTCGTCGGGGCCCCTCGCCCAGTTCGCGCGGCTCCAGCCGCAGATCACGGACTTCCTGCCGGCGACGCCGATCTCGGGAGTCAAGGCCACCCCGTTCACGGTGTTCGGCTCGGGGCTCGGGCCCGTGGGGGGGACGGCCCAGGTCACCTTCAGCGCGCTCGCGGGCGAGTTCTGCGGCAGTGGATCGAGCGCGACCGTGGACGGCCTCATCACGTCGAGCAGCACGATCACGGGCATCACGCCGGGCACGGGCGTGAGCGGCGACATGGGGGCGCTCGTGAGCGTCACGTTGCCCGGCGGACCGACCCTGGTGGGGCTGGTCATTGCGAGCTTCCTGGGGGCGCCGGGGGCAGGCGTCTTCGTGGACACGCTGGCGGGGCTCGCTGCCGACCACCCGACGACGGTGTCGCTCGGCGATGTGAACGGGGACGGGGACCTCGACGCCGTGGTGGCCAACGGGGGCGGCGGGACCGCGACGAACGTGGCCGTGTTCCAGAACGACGGCACCGGGACGCTGGCGCCGGCCGGCGCCTTCTCGAGCGACAATGCGAGCCACCGTTCGGCGCTCGGCGATCTCGACGGCGACCAGGACCTCGACTGCGTCGTGGTCTATTACGCGAGCGCCTCGCCGAACATCTACCGGAACGACGGAACCGGCGTGTTCACATCGTTCGGGACCTCGCTCGGCAGCCTGCCCACGTTGTGCGTGCACCTGGCCGACGTGGACGGCGACACGGACCTCGACGTGCTGATGGGCATGGACACGGGCGGGGGGAACCGTGTGTTCGTGAATGACGGCTCGGCCGGGCTCACCCCCGGCGGCACCTTCGCCACGGCCCAGAACACCTGGGCCATCGCCACGGCCGACGTGGACGGGGACGGCGACCTCGACGTGTTCGCCGCGAATGGCGGCGGCGTCGTGCTGTTCCTCAACGACGGGCTGGGGGCCTTCAGCGCCTCGGGGCAGGTCTTCGCCAGCAGCGGCCTCGTGCAGTCCCTGGCTGCCGGCGACGTGGACGAGGACGGGGATCAGGACATCGTGGTCGTGCACCGGACGGGCGGCACGCGCGTCTACCGCAACGCGGGCACGGGGGCGTTCACCGATAGCGGCCAGCTGCTGGGCGACGTGGGCGGGTTGAGCACCCAGGCCTTCGCGGGCGTGCTGGGCGACGTCGACGGCGACTGCGACCTCGACCTCGTGTTCGGGAACGCGGACGCAGGCTTCGGCTTCCCCGGCATGATCCCGGACGGGCGCACGACGGTCTGGAGGAACGACGGCATCGGCGTGTTCAGCGACAGCGGCCAGCGGCTCGGAGCCAGTGCGGTCCTCACCACGGGCGTGGCCCTCGGCGACTTGAACGGCGATGGGGACCTCGACCTCGTCACCGGCGACGGCGGAGGCTTCAGCTTGCAGGTGTACTCCAACCCCTGACCGGGGCGAGCGGGGGGTCGCGTGGGTTGATGGCGGACCGATCCGCGGGTGGGGGAGTTGCACGAGAGATACCTGACGCCGTACCTCTCCCGCGGCCCACCTCCGGGCATCGGGCCACCTCTGGGCGCAGACGCTTGCGATTGGGGCCGCTGAGGCCCGTGGCGGCCATGGAGTCCCGGGTCTCCACATCACATGGCGCGAGAAGTGCCCTGGGCCCGGATGCCGGGGGGGCTCCGCCAGCTCCACGACGGTGGTCTTGACAGGCACGGAACTGCCGACCTAGAGTCCACCGCTAAAGCGTAGGGAGCCCGAGCGGGAAGGACGAACTGCGGTGGGCATGGAAATGGAGGACGCACGTGGCAACCAGGATTTCGAAGAACGGGTTCCAGGCCGGAGGTCATCCGAGAGCCGACGCCTCGGCGCTCGACTCGGACCTGAACCGGCGGGAGCTCTTCGTGAAGATGGCCCTTGCGGGCCTCGTCATGGGCGTTCCTTGGTCGAGCCTGGCGTTCGCCGGCGTGCCCCCTCCTCCGTCGGTGGGCTTCAAGGGTAACAGGACCCGCGACGGGGTCATCGGACCCTTCGGCGAGGTGCGCGTGCACCGCGTGGGCGAGGTCTCGCTCCCCGTCGTCGTTTCGGCGACCGGCGATGCTGCCGTGATGGACATGACGGGCCGCTCTCCCTTCGTGCGGTTCGGCTCCGCAGGCGACAAGGCGGCGATCACCCTCACCGCCGAGGGCGTACGGTTCGGGGCGGACAAGCCCGTGGCGTGGGACGCGGACGTGGTCCGCAGGGTGATCGACGCGCTTGCCCGGGACTCGCAGAAGACGCGCGGCGCCATGCTCCTCCGCTCGGCGCTCCACAGCGGCTATCCCGTGGCCCTTCAGCAGACGAAGGGCAAGGCCGGCAAGGGCATGTCCTCGGCGATGGCCAAGGGCGCCCGTGGCCTGGCCTCCTCCTCCATGGTCTGCACGACGCGGACCATCACCGATATCGTCACGCGCACGATCACCGAGACCATCGACGTCCTCAAGACTGCCGCGAAGCAGTACGAGGAGTGCTACGACAAGGAGGTCGCACGGTCGCCCTGCAAGGACGTCCCGGTCTTCCCCGGCGTCTGCGCCGCAGGCATCTGCGCGGCGAGGGCGTTCGTCGACATCGTCGTCGGGTTCACCACGGTCGTGACCACGATCGTCGAGGAGGTCGTCCGTACGGTCGTCGTCTGCTTCGACGCAGGCCCGAAGCTCAAGCTCCCGAAGGGCCAGTGGCCGAACCCCTGGTTCCTGGGTGACGCGCGCATCGTCACCGGCGCGGTGCCACAGCCCGCCGCGAAGTTCGGCAAGGCCGAGATCGATGGCGCGCTGAAGCTCCTGAAGGACCTGACCGGGTTCTTCGGCCCGTTCGGCAGCTGCCTCCTCAGTGCGCAATGGAGCCTCGCGCAGCTCACGACCCCGATCGATCTCGGGTCTGGGCCGGTCGTCCTGCCGTACGGGGTGAGGGCCTGCATCACCGCCGAGTGCGCGACGCAGCTCTCGGGGCTCGACTTCGCCGGGACGTTGGCTTCGTCTTGGGGGGCCGCCCTCGCCGCTCTCGCGGCCCTGAGCCCCGCGTTCGCCGCGGAGGTGGCTGGCGTCGGTGTCGTGGCAGCCCCCGCGGTGGTCGCCGCGATCGCGTTGCTGCCGGAGGCCGTGGCCGCCGGAATCGTCGCCGCCGCTGCGCTCATCCTCGCCTTCCTCATGCTCCTCCTCATCTACGGGACCGCGATCTCCGCGCAGCTCCTGTTCCAGCGCCTGTTCACCAGCAACTTCGATGACGGCGTGGTCTGCATCGAGCACGCGACCTTCGCCATCGCCATGATCCAGATCGCGACCCTGGGCTTCGTGCCCACCGCGCTCATCCCGCCCATCGTGACGGGCTGAGAGCGTGAGCAAGAATCGACGTACGGCCTCTTCCGGCGCCCAGCAGGCGCCGAGGCGGGGGAGGCCGCGTGTCGCGGCCGGCGTGGGGGAGGGTCCGCCT
>JAYTCP010000061.1:0-5977 GCA_043736435.1 Planctomycetia bacterium
GCGTCCTCGAAGGGAGCGCGGCGATGAGCGGGGACGGATCCGTGGTCGTCGAGCCCTGCCACGTCGGTCCGCACGTCGTGGGCGAGGGGCGGCCCCTCCTGTGGATCGCGGGGCCCTGCGTGATCGAGTCGCGTGACCACGCGCTGCGTCACGCCGAGAGGCTGCGCGACGTCGCGGCGAGGTCGGGGGTGACGTTCTGCTACAAGTCGTCCTACGACAAGGCGAACCGCTCGAGCGGCACGTCGTTCCGCGGCCCCGGCCTCGAGGAGGGCCTGCGCATCCTCGAGGACGTGAAGCGAGGGGTCGGCGTCCCCGTGCTCACCGACTTCCACACGGCCGCCGAGGCTGCGGCCGTCGGCCAGGTCGTCGACGTGCTCCAGGTCCCCGCGTTCCTCTGCCGGCAGACCGACATGCTGCTGGCGGCCGCCGCCACCGGGAAGGCCGTGGCGGTCAAGAAGGGCCAGTTCATGGCGCCCTGGGACATGAAGAACGTCGTCGACAAGCTCCGCGAAAGCGGCTGCCGGGACATCCTGCTCACGGAGCGGGGCGTGACGTTCGGCTACGGCGCCCTGGTCGTCGACTTCCGCTCCCTCCCCGCGATGCGCGCCCTGGGCGTGCCCGTCTGCTTCGACGCGACGCACGCGGTCCAGCGGCCGGGCGGGCTCGGCGACCGTTCGGGCGGCGACCGCCGCGAGGTGCCCGCCCTCGCGCGGGCGGCCGCCGCGGTGGGCATCGACGCCCTGTTCACCGAGGTCCACGAGGATCCCGACCACGCGCCGTCCGACGGCCCGAACATGCTCGTCCTCGACACGGTGGGGGACCTGATCCACACCGTCGTCGCGATCCGCGAGGCCGCGCGGACGTGACCGTCGCCCCCGTCACGCGGTCGGCGGCTTGAGGATCGTCAGCGCCGCGGGCCGGATGCGGACCGAGAGCGGGGTGCGGCCCACGGGATCGCCGTCGAGCTGCACGGAGGCGCCGTTCACGCAGCGCACCTCGACGCGGGTGCCCGAGAGGATCGTGATCCCCCGGTCGCGGTCGAGGCGGCCGAGGAACGCGCCGAGCAGCATCAGGAAGTAGTTGCGGCGGTTCGCGTGCCTGAGCACGGTCACCTCGAGGCGGCCGTCGTCCATGCGCGCGGTGCGCGCGAGGGAGAAGAGGCCCCCGTAGCAGAACGTGTTCTGCACCACCACGCCGCCCCCCCGCGCGCGGGCGTGCCCGTCTACGACGACCTCGAGCGCGGGCGGCACGTACCGCACGAAGGTGCGCGCGATCGGGCCGATCCAGCGGAGGTAGCCGCCGATCCCGCCCCGGCGCGCCTCGGCCACCGCGAGGACGACCTCGGCGTCGAGGCCCACGCCGGCGTTGGCGAGGGTGAGGCCGCGGTCGGTCTCGAGGAGGTCGACGGTCCACGGGATGCCCTCGAGGATCGTGCGCGCGAGGGCGACGACGTCGCCGCGGAGGAGCACGCCGGCGTCCCGGGCCACGAGGTTCGCGGTCCCGAGCGGCACGAGCGCGACCGGCCAGGGCAGCGGCGCCGGACGGCCGTTGATCAGCTCGTGGAGCGTCCCGTCGCCGCCGACGGAGACCAGGCGGTCGAGGGACTCGGGCGTCAGGGTGGCGACGTGCGCGGCCGCGTCCCCCGGTCCCACCGTCCAGTGGACGGTCGCCGTCGAGCCCCGGCGCTCAATCTCCGCCGTGAGGCGGGCGACGAGGCCGCGGGCACGGCCCCGGCCGGCGGTCGGGTTGGCGACGAGGTGGATCCGCATGTCGTCGCGCTCGCCTGCCTTGACCCTCGCCCCACGGCCGGTACTCTGCCCGCGTTCGGGGCGCCGCGCTCCGCGGGGTCGCGATGAGATACCACCACTTCGGCAGTGACCGCTACGTCCTCCGTCTCGATCCGGGCGAGGAGGTCGTCGCCTCGATCGTCGCCTTCGCCGAGGAAGCGGGCCTGAAGGGCGGCTGGATCTCCGGGATCGGCTCCCTCGACCGGGCGGTGCTCGGCTTCCTCGACCCCCGCGAGCGGGTCTACCTGAAGCGCACGTTCGACGAGCGGATGGAGATCGGCCACCTGGGCGGCAACATCGGCCTGACCGCGGAGGGCCACCCGTTCGTGCATGCCCACGCCGTCCTGAGCCCCCGCGAGCTCCTCGCCTACTCCGGTCACCTCCACGAGGCCAAGGTCGGCGTCGTCGTCGAGATCATGGTCACCGTGCTGAAGGGCCGGATCTCGCGCGTCGTCGACCCCGCCACGGGCTTCGCGCGCCTGCTCCTCCCGGGCGAGGCCGAGCCCGCGCCGCCCCCGGCGGGCTGACCACGCGATGAAGACGCTCGTCGTCACGGCCGCCGGGGTCGCGGACCGCCCCCAGGAGGAGCTCGGGGGACGCACCCCCCTCGAGGCCGCCCAGACCCCCGCCCTCGACCGCCTGGCGCGCGACGGGCGGCTCGGCCGCATCACGCCGGTGCCGGACGACCTCCGACCCGAGGAGGGCGGGTTCGCCCTCGCATCGTTCGGCCTCGATCCCCGCGCCTATCCCGAGATCGGCGCCTGCCTCGACGCCGCCGCGTTCGAGGTCCCGATCGGCTCGCTCGACCAGGCGTTCCGTCTCTCCCTCGTGACCGCGCACGAGGACACGATCTTCGATCCCACGGCCGGGCACATCTCGCGGGACGAGGCCGTGCTGCTCCTCGACGCCCTCTCGAAGGGGATCTCCGACCCCGACCTCGTCTTCCTCGCGGGCGACGGCTGGCGCAACCTCCTCGTGTGGCGCGGCGCGCGCGACGTCCGCGTCAAGACGCTGCCTCCCTACGAGGTGGTCGGGCGCAGCGTGAAGGCCGCCCTGCCGCGGGGGACGGGCACGGCGAGGCTCGTCGCCGCCATCGCGAAGAGCGGCGACCTGCTCCCCGGGCACGAGGTCAACGAGTGCCGCAGCGACCTCGGCGAGAACCCCGCCACGATGGCCTGGGCGTGGGGGCCCGGAGTCCAGACGACGCTCCCGGGCTTCGAGGCGCGGACGGGCGTGAAGGCGGCGTTCGTCGGCGTGAACCCGTCCTTCCGCGGCGCGGCTCGCCTCCAGGGCATCCCCGTGCTCCCCGTCGAGGGCGCGACCGGGACGGTGGGCACGAACTTCCGGGCCAAGTGCGACGCGGCGCTCGCCGCCCTCTCGACCTACGACCTCGTCTTCCTCCACGTGGACGCCGCGGCGGAGGCCTCCCACGGCCGCGACTTCGTGGCGAAGGTGGAGGCCCTCGAGCGGCTCGACGGCTACGTCGTGGCCCCTGCCCTGCGCGAGCTCGAGAGCCGCGGCGACACCCGAATCCTCGTCGTGGCGGGGGAGGGGGTCGCCGTCGACAGCGGGCGCCACTTGAACGACCCGGTGCCCTTCGCGATCTTCGGGCCGGGCGTGCGCAGCCATCGCGGGACCGCGTTCAGCGAGCTGGCGGCGCGGGAAGGCGGTTTCCTCGTCGAGCGGAGCCACGAGCTCCTCGACTTCGTCCTTCACTTCGCCTGATCGCGCCGGGGGGATCTCCTGCCTGTGGCCGAGAGGGCCCACCGCAGCCCATCGGCACGCTTCATGGGGTGCGGAGGGCACATGACGACGACCACGCGTACTCCTGTAGGCGAGGAGTACGCGTGGAGGAGGAAGCTGCCCGAGCGCCCCCAGCCGACGCGCCGGACGTCCGACGTGTCGTGGGACTTCCGAGACGCGCCGCTAGGCGGCCTTCTTGGCGAGCGCGAAGAGCTCGGCTTCCTTCTCGCGCACCTTCGCCATGCGCGCGTCGAGGTCCGCGATCTTGGTCTCGACCGCCTTGCGCTCGGCGTCGGAGCCCTTCTTCGCGAGCCGCTCGAGCTTCTCGCCGAGGAGCTTGCGCTCTCCGTCGATCTTGTCGACCTCGAGGACGAGGTCCTTCATGCCCTTCACGGCGCCTTCCACGCTCTTCGCGTAGAACTTGTCGCACGTGGTCTTCATCGCGGCCCACAGCGCCGACGCGGAGAGGCGGTCCTTCTCGAGCACCGCCACGCTCTTGCAGTCGGCCGAGATGACGAGGAACCGCGGGAGCTCCTTGCCCGCCTTCGCGAGCAGGGGGTCGCCGGCGAGCTCGTCGGGCGTCATCCGCACGGCGGTGAAGGCGCGCGCGCCATAGGCCACGCGCTCGTCCTGGAGGACGACCTTCTCCGCCTTGTCGTAGTCGCCGCCGCTGCCGCAGTCGGTGACGTAGACGAGGAACGGCTTCTCGGCGACGACGGGAGCCGCGACGGTCTCGGGCGCGGGCTCCGGGGCGGACGCCTCCTCGCCGGTGACCACCGCGGGCTTCGCGGTCTCGGGCGAGATGCGCGGGAGGGACGTCCAGGGAATCTGCAGGGCGGCCTGACCGGCCGCCGAACGCTTACGGCCTCAGCAGCCGCCGGAGGCGGAGGGTGCGCGCAGGATCTGCGCGCCCAAGGAGAGGCTCACCACGAGGGCGAGCACGCTGGATGTGCGCATGGAGGCTCCGAGCGGACCTGCAAGGCCCGCGTGACCCTCCATTCGACACCCGGCCGCGCGGGACTGCAAGCGCTTCGTCGCACGTCGGGGCGCCCGGGCCCGAAGGGCCCGCGGGGCCCGGGCGGGGGCACCCCCGGGGGACCGGCCCCGGTCCGCGGCCCGCCGGCGAAGTCCCGACCGGGTGTCGCGAAGGCCGCGAGGCTACCATCCGGGGGTGCCCACCCCGCGGCCCCGTCTCCGCCGGCTGCGCGTCCTCGTCCTCTACGCCGGCGCCCTGCTCCACGAGTTCCGCGCCACGCTCCTCGTCGCGGCGGTCGCCGTCGCCCTGGGGTCCTTCCTCTTCCGGATCACGCCCCACGAGGCCCTCTCCGGGCGTCGTCCGGACTGGCTGCTCTCCGCCTACGGCGCGTGGACCGCCCTGCTCGGGCAGGCCGTCTTCAACCCGCCGCAGACCTGGTATCTCGAGGTCCTCCACGCCGTCTACCCGATCGTCGGGTTCGCGGTGCTCGGCGAGGGGATCGTCCGGTTCGCCCTCCTCATGACGTCGCGCCGCCGCGGCGAACGGGAATGGATGAAGGTCATGGCCAGCACCTATCGCGACCACGTCGTCCTCTGCGGGCTCGGCCACGTCGGCTCCCGCGTCCTCGAGAGCCTGCGCGCCGCGGGCGCCGAGGTGGTGGCCATCGAGCGCGACGCCGGCTCCCGCTTCGCCGCCGCCGCCCGCGCCGCGGGCACGCCCGTCCTCGCGAGCGACATGCGGGACGACGAGGCCCTCCTCGAGGCCGGCGTGCCGACGGCGCGATGCATCGTCGTCGCGACGGACGACGACCTGGCGAACCTCGAGGTGGCGCTCGACGCGCGCCGGATGAATCCGCGGATCCGGGTCCTGCTCCGCTTCTACGACCAGCGCATGGCCGCGAAGATCCAGGCCGCGTTCGGCATCGAGGAGGCGTTCTCCTCCGCGGCCCTCGCCGCGCCGGTCATCGCAGCGAAGGCCCTCGCGGCGCCGGCTCTGTCCGCCCCGCCGTAGCCTAGAGCGGCGGCTTGTCGGGGCGGCAGACGCCACACAGTCTCGCGGTGAAGCGCGCCTGCGCGGCCTCGAGCGACGCCGCGTGGTAGTAGCGGCCGCGTCGCGCCTGGTTGGTCACCACCTTCGTCACGAAGTGGGCGGCCTGTAAGGCCGGACACTTGGCGCGGTGGATGTGGGTCGGCGTGGATCGGTCCGTGATGACCAGGAATCCAGCTCCCCCGGTGACGGTGGCCTCGAAGTCGGCCAGCGTCGAGAGTTCGCGAATGTCTCCGCCCGTCGTGTTCATGCGAGTGACTCCCCGGGCCTGACCCAAAAATCGTCCGACCCCCCGGCCGGACTCTGGAAACCCCAGCCCGGGATCCTACTACCGGGGGCCGGGGGGGAAAGGGGGGCATTCCGATCATCTGACAAAAATTCTACCGGGGGGCACTCCCGGTTTCCGGAGGCGATCCGGTCCCTC
>JAYTCP010000062.1:0-1698 GCA_043736435.1 Planctomycetia bacterium
GTCGACGTCGAGCGCCCGCACCTCGGCGTGCTGCTCGTCGGCGACGCCCAGGACGGCGTTCCGCTCGATGCGCGCCGCGTCCGGTCCCTCGAGCTTGATCCCATGCACCCAGTGGAAGTCGGGGTACTCGGGGTTCGGCTGGTCCTGGACGGAGATCGAGTTGTCGTGGACGTAGGCGCGGTGGCCCGAGCCGTCGGTCCCGTCCACGTGGATGCCGCGCGACTCGCCGGCGAGCACGTTCTCGAACACCTCGACGTCGGGCTTGTAGACCCCGATCATGTAGGCGTTGGCGACGAGGGCCTTCGTGCCCTTGATCACGTTGTGGTGGACGAGGGCCGGACCGTGCGTCTCGAGGCCCTGGAGCTTGATGCCCCACTGGGGGCTCGAGAGGATCTTGTTGTGGTGGATGCGCACGGCCTGGAGGTTGTCGGTCACGTACATCGCGGCGACGCCGGGGAAGTGACGGCTCGTCACGACCTTCGTGTCGCAGCGCAGGACGTTGTGGTCGATCTCGACCTCGCCGGTCGGACGCTCGACGACCTCCACGCAGTTGCAGTCGGGGCCGCGGACGACGAGCTCGAGGTGGTGGAGCCGGACGTCGTGGCCGCCGCGGAAGGCGACCGCAGGGCACGACTTGCCGTCGCCGGCGCCCTGGACGATCTTCCCGTTGCGGACCGTGACCTTGCCCGAGCCGTAGAGGTACTCGCAGCGGACGCCGGTCGAGGAGCCACCCGCGGTGCCGTAGGTCACCGTGCGGCCGCCGAGGTCGAGGACGACGTCGCGGGCGGTGATCACGAACGCGGTGCCGGCGGCGGACACGTCCTGCGTGAGCAGGTAGGTGGCCCCGCTCTGGGACAGCGTGCCCGCGGCCGAGATGCGGATCGCGTTCGCGGGCGCCGTGATCACGCCCTCGGGGACGCGCGACGAGACGGCGAGGCCGAAGGGCGCCGAGATGCCCGCGCGGATCGCCTGGACGGTCAGCGAGAGCGTCTGGCCCTCCTCGAGGCCCGAGGCGACGATCGTCTGCGGGGCGCCGGGCACGCCCGGGGTCACCGTGTGGGCGACCGTCGCGGCCTTGGCGGCGTCGGCGTCGGTCTCGATGGGGCGCTCGGAGGCGCGCACCACGTAGGACTGGGCCTGGGGCGAGGGCGCCGTGAAGCGCAGGATCACCTGGCCGGGCGCGGTGCCGGGCGACGCGGTGAGATCGGGGATCTCGATGAGCGTCGATGCCGCGACCGGAGCCGGCGGCGCCGGCGGCGCCGGCGGGGCGGGGGCCGGCTCGGCCACGGGGGCGCCGATGGGCGTGAGCGGCGGGCTGCTGGGCAGGTCGTCGCCCGGGATGCCGGAAGCCGGATCCACCGGGCCGGGTGCCTCGGTCGGATCCTCGGTCGTTCCGACGAAACCCCGGCTGAAGCCGCCGCCACCGCATGCGACCGTCGCGGTCATCCCCGCGGCGACGAGGATCGCGCGCAACATCGGGGAGAGCCACGGGACCCGTGAGACGGTGAGTGTCATCACGAGGGCCATCGACAAGATCATTTGAGAGTTCGTAGCGAATTCCTCTCGAGGACCCGGCCCCCGGGCGACAGGGTCGCCAGGACCTCGGACACCGTGCCGAACTTGAGCGCATCCAGGAGGGCCAGCAGTCGACCCCCGGTCTTCCCGAGGTTCAGGTAGTGGCGGAGTCTCGACAAACGC
>JAYTCP010000063.1:0-4216 GCA_043736435.1 Planctomycetia bacterium
GTGGCTCTTCCCGTGCGCCGAACGTGCGGCAACTCGTCGTGACGGCGTTCTCGACCGCGTGACGCCTCCGACGACCGGAAATTGACGCTTTTGGGGATCGGCCGGGCTCGCGGTGCGTCCACAGGCCGCTCTTCCGGTCCGGGCCCCCCGGGAGGAGGAATGGAGGGGGTCGCCCGCTACGATGCGGCGCCTATGCCCACGAACGAGGATCCGCGGATCGAGGAGCTACGGGCCCGGCGCGAAGCCACCCTGCTCGGAGGCGGCGCCGAGGCCATCCGCCGGCAGCACGAGCGGGGGAAGCTCACGGCCCGCGAGCGGGTCGACCTGTTCCTCGACCCCAGCACGTTCGAGGAGATCGACGCGTTCAAGACGCACCGGTGCCGCGACTTCGGCATGGAGGGCAAGATCTACCCGGGCGACGGCGTGGTCGCCGGGTTCGGTCGCGTGGACGGGCGGCCGCTCGCGGTGTTCGCCCAGGACTTCACGGTCTTTGGCGGCTCGTTGTCGGGGGCCAACGCCGAGAAGATCTGCAAGCTGATGGATCTCGCGCTCAAGACGGGCGTGCCGGTCGTCGGGCTGAACGACTCGGGCGGCGCGCGCATCCAGGAAGGCGTCGTGTCGCTCGGCGGGTACGCGGAGATCTTCCTGCGCAACACGCTGTGCTCGGGCGTGATCCCCCAGCTGTCGGCGGTCCTCGGCCCGTGCGCGGGCGGCGCCGTGTACTCCCCCGCGCTCACCGACTTCATCGTGATGGTCGAGGGCACGTCGTACATGTTCGTGACGGGCCCCGACGTCGTGAAGACCGTCACTCACGAGACGGTCACGAGCGAGGACCTCGGCGGCGCCACGGCCCACGCGACGAAGTCGGGCGTGGCGCACTTCCGCGCCCCCGACGACGCGGGCGCGCTCCTCCTCCTGCGGCGGCTGCTGTCGTTCCTGCCGCAGAACAACACGGAGTCGCCGCCGACGAGGACGCCGACGGACGACCCGAACCGCGCCGAGGAGAGGCTCAACCACCTCGTCCCGGCGGACCCGAACCGCCCCTACGACGTGCGCGACGCGATCCACCTGATCGTGGACGACGGCGACCTGTTCGAGGTCCACGACGGGTACGCGGAGAACGTCGTGGTCGGCTTCGCGCGGCTGAACGGCCGGCCCGTGGGCATCGTGGCGAACCAGCCCGCCGTCCTGGCCGGCTGCCTCGACACCCACGCGTCCATGAAGGCCGCGCGCTTCGTGCGCTTCTGCGACGCGTTCAACGTCCCGCTCGTGACCTTCGAGGACGTGCCGGGCTTCCTGCCCGGCACGGACCAGGAGTGGACCGGGATCATCAAGCACGGGGCCAAGCTGCTCTACGCCTACTGCGAGGCGACGGTGCCCAAGCTGACCGTGATCACGCGCAAGGCGTACGGTGGCGCGTACGACGTCATGTCGAGCAAGCACATCCGCGGCGACTGGAACGTGGCGTGGCCAACGGCCGAGGTCGCGGTGATGGGCGCCAAGGGCGCGGTGGAGATCATCTTCAAGAAGGAGATCGCCGCGAGCGCGGACCCGAAGGCCGCCGAGGCCCAGAAGACGGCCGAGTACCGCGAACGGTTCGCGAACCCGTACGTGGCGGCCGAGATGGGCTACCTCGACGACGTGATCGAGCCCAAGCACACGCGGGCGAGGCTGATCGCGGCGCTCGGCTTCCTCCACACGAAGCGCGACCGCAACCCGCCGCGCAAGCACGGCAACATCCCGCTGTAGCGGCCGCCACGGGCGAGGGCGCCCGCCGGCCCGACCCGGAGCCCGAGTCCCCCGTGACCTCGAAGCCGAACCCGATCCGCAAGCTCCTCGTCGCGAACCGGGGCGAGATCGCCCTGCGCGTGATCCGCGCCGCCCACGAGATGGGGATCGCGACCGTCGCGGTCTACAGCGACGCCGACCGCAAGGAGCTCCACGTGCGCGGCGCCCACGAGGCCGTCCGCCTGGGCCCCCCGCCACCGAGGGAGTCGTACCTCTCGATCCCCGCGGTGCTCGCGGCGGCGAAGCGCACGGGCGCCGACGCCATCCACCCCGGCTACGGGTTCCTCTCGGAGAACCCGGAGTTCCGCGAGGCCTGCGACGCGGCGGGCGTGCGGTTCCTCGGGCCCCCCGCTTCGGCCATGCGGGTCATGGGCGACAAGGTGAGCGCCCGCCGCGCCGCCGAGCGGGCGGGCGTCCCCGTGGTGCCCGGCTCGGAGCTCCGCGACGCGACCGACGCCGCGGCCGTGCTCGCCGCGGCCGACCGCGTGGGCTACCCGCTCCTCGTGAAGGCGGCCCGCGGCGGCGGCGGCAAGGGCATCCGCCGGGTCGAGCGCCGCGAGGAGCTGGCCGAAGCCGTCCGGCGCGCCGCGTCCGAGGCGAAGACGTCGTTCGGCAGCGAGGTGGTCTACCTCGAGCGCTACGTCGAGCGGCCGCGCCACGTCGAGGTCCAGGTGATCTGCGACGACCACGACGGCACCGTGGCCGTGGGCGAGCGCGAGTGCTCGGTCCAGCGAAGGCACCAGAAGATCGTCGAGGAGACCCCCTCCCCCATCGTCGACGAGGCCCTGCGGACGAAGGTCATGGACGCGGCGGTCAAGCTGTCGAAGGCCGTCGGCTACCGCGGGGCAGGCACCGTCGAGATGCTCGTGGGGGCCGACCGGTCGTTCTACTTCATGGAGATGAACAACCGCCTCCAGGTCGAGCATCCCATCACGGAGCTCCGCTACGGCGTCGACCTCGTCCGCGAGCAGATCCGGATCGGCATGGGCCTCCCGCTCTCGTTCGGGAGCACCGCCCCCGCCCCGCGAGGGTGCGCCATCGAGGCGCGCATCTGCGCCGAGGACCCCGCGAACGGGTTCGTCCCGTCCACGGGCACCATCACGGCACTCCAGCTCCCCGGCGGACTCGGCGTTCGTATCGACGGACATCTATATGTTGGCCAGGAGATCACCCTCTTCTACGACTCGCTCCTGATGAAGCTCATCGTGCACGCGCCCACCCGCGACGAGGCGATCGCCCGGCTGCGCCGTGCGCTCCACGAGACCCGCGTCGGCGGCGTCACCACGAACGTGCCGCTGCTGCTCGAGGTCCTCGGCGACCCCCGCTTCGCCTCGGGCGACTACGACACGTCCCTGCTGGCCGACTACCGCCCGCCCGACCCTACGGGAGCCCCGCGCGGCGACGGATCATCGGACGACCTCATGCCCGTGGTGGCCGCGGCCCTTGCGATGCACCGCCGCACCCCGCCGAAGTCGATCCCGGCGCCCGGCGCCGCGGACGGCGGCGACGGCGCCTGGGTCCGCGAGGGTCGGCGCGACCTCGGAGCCTGGCCCCGATGAAGTACTACGTCGAGTGGGCGGGACGCACGCGCGTCGTCGAGATCGTCTCCGACAAGGAGGGCATCCGCGTGCTCGTGGACGGGGTCCCCCATCCCGCCGACCTCGAGTCCGTCGAGGGCACGGGCCTCCACAGCCTCCTGCTCGACGACCGCAGCGTGTCGTTCGCCGCGCGCTTCGAGCCGGGCGCGGCCGTCCTCGCGTTCCACGACCGCGAGGTCCGCGTGCCCGTCGAGGACGAGCGCACGCGCGAGACGAAGCGCCTCACCGGCGGGGGCAAGAAGGCGCACGGGGCCGGGATCCTCAAGAGCATCATGCCCGGCGTCGTGAAGGAGATCCGCGTGGCCGTGGGCGCGCAGGTGACGGCGCACCAGCCGCTGCTCGTCCTCGAGGCGATGAAGATGGAGAACGAGGTCCGCGCCGACCGCAACGGCACCGTGACGAGGATCCACGTGACCGCGGGCCAGGCCGTCGAAAAGGGCGCGTTGCTGGTCACGATCGGGGAATGACGGGGGCGGGACGGGGTGGACGTTCCCGGGGGCGGCGGGGGACGATCCGCCCGGGATCACCCGACCGTCGTGCCGAACAGGGCCCCGACGCCGAACGTGAGGCTCATGGCGAGCGCGCCCCAGAACGTCACGCGCACGACGCTTGCCTGCCAGCGCGATCCTCCCGCCAGGGCGGCCATGGCCCCGAGGAGGGCGAGGAATAGGAGCGAGGCCCCTGCCACCACCCCCACGAGGAGGGACCGCGGCGCGAGGACCGTGGCGAGGAGCGGCAGCCCCGCGCCCACGGCGAACGTGGCCGCCGAGGCGAACGCCGCCTGGACGGGCCGGGCCGTCGTCAGCTCGGAGATGCCGAGCTCGTCGCGG
>JAYTCP010000064.1:0-3336 GCA_043736435.1 Planctomycetia bacterium
GTTCGACCTGATCCCGCGGATCGCCCGCACCGACAGCCCCGTGCTCATCCACGGCGAGACCGGCACCGGCAAGGAGCTGGTCGCCGCGGCGATCCACCGCCAGTCGCGTCGCCGGGCCGGGCCGCTGTTCACGGTGAACTGCGGCGCGCTCACGGAGTCGCTCCTCGAGTCGGAGCTGTTCGGCCACGAGAAGGGCGCCTTCACCGGCGCGTACCGCCGCAAGGAGGGCTACTTCGAGCTGGCCAGCGGCGGCACGCTCTTCCTCGACGAGCTCGGCACGATCTCGCCGGGCATGCAGGTGAAGCTCCTGCGCGTCCTCGAACGGATGGAGGTCCGTCGCGTCGGAGGCGGCGAGCAGGTGAAGGTGGACGTGCGGATCGTGTCGGCCACGAACGCCCGCCTGGAGGACGCGGTGGCCGCGGGCACGTTCCGCGAGGACCTCTACTACCGCATCAACGTCGTCCAGCTCGTGGTGCCTCCGCTGCGCGAGCGCCCCGAGGACGTGCCGCTGCTCGCCGACCTCTTCTGCCGCACGAGCGCCAAGCGGCAGGGCCGGGAGGCCCCCGCCTTCGAGCGCAACGCCCGTCGACTGCTGGGTGAGTACCCCTGGCCCGGGAACGTGCGCGAGCTCCAGAATGTCGTGGAGCGCGCGGTGATCCTCGCGGCGGGGCCCGAGATCCTCGAGAAGGACCTGCCCGAGCGGCTGCGACGCGGCGCGGCACGCAAGGTCGCGATCCCGACCTTCGACGCCGAGGAGACCCTCGACGGGGTGCTCTCGCGCCTCTCCACGTCGGTCGAGCGCGAGTACCTCAAGCGCGTGCTCCGCAAGTACCGGGGCCACCTCGGCAAGTCCGCCGAGCACGCCGGGCTCAATCGCCGCACCCTCTACAACAAGATGCGGCTCCACGGCCTCCGCCGGGAGGACTTCCGCTGACCGGGCCGGCCCCGGATCCGGACACCGGGCGGCGGTCGGGGCGAGGGCAGCGCAGGCGGGCGATCGCGGGTCGACGTTTCGGGGGGCGGCGGGGGCGGGGCGTCCGCCACGGCCGGGGCGCGCGGCGTCGTGCCCCCCCGCGCGCTCGCGCGGAAGCGGATTCCGGTGCGCCCGCGCGACAGCGTGAGGAGTCGGTGGAGAACGCCTCTGGGCGCGTGGGCACGCCCGAGCCCATCGGGGCACCCCGAGATTCCCATGCCGGAACTCCTGCCGCCCGAAGGAGTTGGGCCGTTTCTCCACCGGGATTGCTCCGCGGGCATGGGTTCGTAGCACCCCGATTCGCCGATCGTGCGTTTGTGGAAGGAGGCCTTCTCCACGGGTCCACGACCGCGCAAGTGCTTGCTCCCAAAGGGGATTCGTTGGGCGTTCATCAAGATCGACGATGGGGACGAAAGTCCGGCACGCCGTTGGCTACCGGGATCCCGTTCTTTGACAACAGGCTCTGACGAACGGAACAGGTAGCAACCGTTCACCGAAGGACGCCGGCATCGGGTGGGGGCGCAAGCCTCCGCCGGATCGACGTCGTGGGGGCAAAGAGAGGCGCGCGCCGCATGCAACGCGCGCGCGTCTTCAGGCGAAGCCATGAGCCCGCCCCCCGAAGCGATCGCAGCGAGGCCGAAGACGTCGCAAGGTGAGCAAAGCCCAAGAGAGCCGGCAGCCCCGAGAGGGGCCAGCCGACCTCGCCCCACCGCAACACCCTGAGACGCGAACGGACCGAGACGTCGATCCGACCCGGCGTGAGAGGGGATCCCGCGCGACACGAAAGCGCGAGCGTAGGGGGGAGAGGGAGAACGCTCTGGAGGGAGGAATCCCAGGAAGGCATCGGCGCGTCGCGTCCTTCGGGTCGCGACGGTCAGAACGAGCTCGCGTCGGGATCGAAGCCCTGAAGTCGACCGCGTTCGCACGCTCCCCATGGGGGCGAGGCGAAGCCACGCGGGCAACGCCAGGAGGGCAGGAGGCCCCCGAGAGGGGACCCGATCGACGCGAGGAGAACGCCTTGGAGGGAGAAGCCGAAGGACGCTCCGACGCCGCAAGGCGCCGGGAGGGACGGTGGTGGACGTCGCGAAGGAGGTACCCAAACCTCGCACGCGGCTCGGCACGGGGCTCGACGCCCCGCGCGCAACGGATCCGCCGCCCCGGCATGTGTCGTACGGCAAGAAAGCCCAGGGGAGGAAGCATCGTCCGACAGCTCGGCTTCGGCCGACGGGACGGTGCGGGGGTGCTGCGATGGACCTCGGAACGGAAGCGGAAGCACGAGGAGGGCCTTCGGGCGGCGAAAGCCGCGCGGAGCGCCGACCTGCGAGATGCCCGGAGGGCGTGAAAACGCCGCGCGGGCTCGACGGAACCCATGACCGTCGCGAGCGGGTCGGGTCGAGGACCTCGGGGTGCCGCGCGATCCCATGCGAGGGCCGGCCACGCGCCGCAAGGCGCGGGGTCGGGTCGCACCACTGCTCAAGCCTCCGGAGGGCCGTCCCGGTACCGCACCCCTCGTTTGTCAGGCTTCGTCGGGCCCCGTCCTCGTTCGCGAGGGCGGGGCCCCTTTTCGTTCGTGCGCCGCGCGTCCCGGGCCCCAGGGGGGCGCGCGCGCCCTCAGCGCGTGTGAAGAAGTCGTCGACTGCGCGGCAGACGAGCCCGATGCGAGGTGGATGCGTTCCCGACCCGTCGGGCTCGATCGTCCAGTCCCGCGCAAGGCTCGATCACGAAACCGATGGAAGGGGAAGGACCTGCGGCTGCGAGCCAATCGTGTCCCCCGCTCGACACCTTGGCGAGCAGCCGCGCGGCACGGGACTCCACGAGCAGCCCGCACGCTGCCGATGGCGACAAGCTCACAGCCTCTCAGCGCTTCGTGGCGAGGAGGAGCGGGGACGGCGCGGCCGCCGGCATCTCGACCACGTCGCGGAAGCCCGCCGCCTCGCACCAGGCGGTCATCTGCGGCGCGGTGTACGTGTCGCCGTCCGTCGTGTGCACGAGCATGTTCAGGGCGAAGAGGAGCGGCATCGGCGGGCCGTTGCGATCGGGCGCGGGGACGAACTCCGCGATGACGAGGGTCCCGCCGGGGCGGATCGCGCGCCCCACGCGCTCGACGAGCCGCTTCGCGTGGTCCGGGCCCTCCGAGTGCAGGATGTGGCCGAGCACGGCCGCGTCGTAGCGCGCGACCCCGAGGTCGAGCGTGCGCAGGTCCCCGGGCAGGAGCTCGGTGCGGGCGCCTAGGCCCGTCCGCGCGACGAACCGCTTCGTGTGCTCGAGGGTGGGGGCGAGGTCGGTGGCCGTCACCCGGATGTTCGGGTTGGAGAGCGCGGCGCCGAGACCCCACACGCCGGAGCCCGCCGCCACGTCGAGCA